>CAMNZV010000273.1 GCA_946575275.1 uncultured Clostridium sp.
ATAGAGATATTATAGTTGACACTCAAATTGTTCAAGATGAAGAGGATAAATCGCCAGGATATATAGAAAGCCAATATGAAGCTTTAAATAAACAAATAAAGGATAATAACATGGAAAACCTTTATTATAATGTTGAATTACCATTGGTTTTTGTATTATCATCAATGGAACAATGTGGCTTTAAAATAGATAAAAAAGAGTTAAATACCCAACAAATTAAATTTAAAGAAGAAATAACAAAAACCCAAAAGGAAATATATAATTTAGCAGAAGAAGAATTTAATATAAATTCACCAAAGCAACTGGGAAAAATTCTTTTTGAAAAGTTAGATTTACCTGTTGTTAAAAAAACTAAGACTGGTTATTCTACCAATATAGAGGTATTAGAAAAATTAAAAGGTGAACATGAAATAATTGAAAAAATTATTTATTATAGACAAATAGCAAAGCTTAATTCCACTTATGTGGAAGGTTTAAAAAATGTTATTGATAAGGATGATAAAATTCACTCAAGCTTTAATCAAACAGTTACAACAACAGGAAGGTTATCAAGTACTGAACCTAACCTTCAAAATATTCCAATTAAATATGAAATGGGTCGTGAAATAAGAAAAATATTTATACCAGATGAAAAAGAGGATATAATAGTATCCTGTGACTACTCACAAATTGAACTTAGAGTTTTAGCTCATATGTCCAATGATACAAATATGATAAATGCATTTATAAATCATAGTGATATACATAGGAAAACGGCTTCTGAAGTATTTAATGTATCTTTTGATGAAGTTACTAAAGAAATGAGAAGTAGGGCAAAGGCTGTAAACTTTGGTATAGTATACGGAATAGGTTCCTTTTCACTTGCTAAAGACCTTAATATTTCAAGAAAAGAAGCTGAAGAATATATGAATATATATTTTGAAAGGTATCCAAATATAAAGTCCTATTTAGAAAAGGTTATAGATGATACTAGATTAAAGGGATATGTGTTAACAATATTAAATAGAAGAAGATTTATACCAGAATTAAATTCAAGTAATAAAATAATAATGGCATCAGGGGAGAGGCTTGCATCTAATGCACCTATTCAAGGAAGTGCAGCAGATATAATTAAAATTGCAATGGTTAATGTATTTAATAGAATAAACAAGGAAAAGCTTCAAAGCAAATTAATACTTCAAGTTCACGATGAATTAATTTTAAACGTAAAAGCTAATGAACTTAAGAAGGTATGTGAAATTGTAAAAGAGGAAATGGAAGGGGCAATAAAATTACAAGTTCCTTTAGAGGTTGATTTAAATCAAGGTAGTACTTGGTTTTTGGCAAAGTAAGGAGGTATATTCATGCTAAAATTTGGGCTTACAGGTGGCATTGGAACGGGAAAATCACAGGTGTCAAATATGCTTATTGCAGCAGGTTTTAAGGTAATAGATTCTGATCTTTTAGCAAGAAGTGTACTTGAAAAATATCCAGAAATATTAGAAAAAGTAAGAATTGAATTTGGAGAAGGTTATTTTGATTGGAGAGGTGAATTTAGACGAAAAGAATTTGGCAATCATATATTTAGATTCCCTAAACTTAGAATAAAATACGAAGAAATAATAATACCTTATATTAAAGCAGAAATTAATATGGCTTTTGAAAGATATGAGAAAAGCGGAGAAAAAATAGTAATATTAGATGCACCAACATTAATTGAGAACCATTTAGAAAAAGATTTGGATTATATAATTTTAGTTTGGTCAGATGTAAATACTCAAATTCAAAGAATAAAAGCTAGAGATAAAATATCAAATAATGATGCTATAAATAGAATCAATTCTCAAATGTCAATTGAAGAAAAAAGGATTATGCCAATATTATAATTAACAACAATAACAACATTGTAAATACTAAGGAACAGGTAGATGATATGATAGATTTTATCAAATTAATTTCATAGAGGAGAAAAAATGAAATTTAAAAGAATTTTTATGTTTTTGTTACTTATATTAATTATATTTGTAGGAGGAAATTATGTACTAAAAAATTATATGTATCCCTACAAACATAAGGATGTAATAGAAAAGTATTCTAAAGAATATGATTTAGATCCATATTTTGTTTTGGCAATAATAAAAACAGAAAGTAAATTTAAGTCCGATGCAAGATCCCAAAAAAATGCAATTGGACTAATGCAAATTACTGAAGATACTGGTAAATGGATTGCAGAAAAGATGGATTTAACAGATTATACTACAGATAAATTATATGAAGAGGAATATAATATATAAATGGGATGTTGGTATCTAAATAACCTAAGGGAAGAATTTTCAGATATTGATTTAGTTATAGCTGCCTATAATGCAGGAAGAGGAAGAGTTTCAGAGTGGTTATTAAATTCAGAGTATTCATCAGATGGTAAAAAATTAAGTTATATACCTTATGCAGAAACAAAATCCTATGTAGATAAGGTTAATGCTAATTATAAAATGTATGAGAGGCTATACAATTAATTGCCTCTCATAACCATGACAAAAATGGGGAGGGCTAACAAATGGATAAGGGGAACGATATTGATATAATGTACATAAATAAAAACCATATATTTGTAGCACTGCTATTTTCACTTGTATCTTTTCCAATAATGGTTATTATAGAAAAGTTATTACTAAACTACATATCCAATTTATTTAGTTTAGTATATATGATTATAGCTATGTGTATTATAGTTACTTTGAAAAATACTATTAGAATATATAAAAGCAAGTATTTAATTATGATAATTTATCTATATTCACTAATTTTCATACAATCTTTATGCACTTATTTAACTTTAAGTGATAAAAATATTTTGTATACTGTTAAAAATTCAGTTTGGATAAGTGGCATAATTTATACATCATTATATTCCATAATTAATAATTCTTATATTAGGGAAGTTAACAAGAAAAAGGATAGTATTTATGCATATATAGTTATTATAGTTATAATGTACTTATTTGAAAAACATCTTTATACCTCAGATAAAATGGTAACTTTAATGGTGTTTTCAACTATTATGACAATTAGCATAAGTTTATATAATTACAAACTATTAATGAAGTTTCCTTTATATAAAAATAAAGAGATAAATTATATGAAAATTGGTATAGGGTATTTATTATTAATGCTATTAATAAATATTTTGCTTACAGATTATATAAAAACAAGCA
>CAMNZV010000274.1 GCA_946575275.1 uncultured Clostridium sp.
AACTTAATTTATAAACTTGGATTTAAAAAGGTAGAAGTTTTATGCTTCTACCTTTAAATTTAATATTAATTTCCAGAACTTTCATAGGATTTTATGCCCTTAAGCCATATTGAATATGCTACTGTAAAGGCTAATATAGCTACAATTGCCGTCATTAAAACTCCCATTACAAAGCTTTCCTTTCCAAGTAAATATGCCCCTGGATAATATCCCGTAAAGGCAAAGGGAATTATTCCAATTAAGATTATTTTTATTCCCTTTGGAAATATTGCTATTGGATATTTTGCAAATCCACTTATTTGATATGCCATAAATATATAAGATTGTGCAAATTTTGTCCAAAAAGCAATTGAGGTTGTTGCAAGCTTTATAGATGTATATATTATTGTGGCACCTATTATTATTACTATCGATGATAATATTTGTACAATTCCAAAGGATAACCCAAGATTTATATATGAATATATACATAATATTATTCCAATAATTATTTCACCAAACCCATCTGGCTGAAAACTTTCTGATATTACTTGAAACAGTGGATTTATTGGTCTTAATAAATATCTGTCAAATTCACCCTTTGCTATGGTCTTCCAGCTAAATATCCAAAGATAATCTGTTAAGACATGATCTATCCCTCTTGGTATTTGTGCTAATCCATATATAAATAATATTTCATAAAAGTTCCACCCCTGCAGTGATGGTATAGAATTGAAAATTAATTGTATAAATATTACTCCTGTCATTTGAACAAAAATAAACCCTATTAATCCTAATACAAAGTCAACCCTATACTCCATTAAACTTTTTATATATTGTTGAAGAAACTTTTTATATAGTTTTAAATATTTTTTCATATTTTAATCAGCCCCCCAAAATTGTTAAGTTTTTTATTAAAGCCTTCCAAATTGACCTACTTATAAATATTAAAGCTACTGCCCAAAAAACTTGAATTCCTAATGCTGTTATTATTTCCATTCCAGATATTTTACCTAAATATATCATACATGGTGTATATATAATTGATTTAAATGGGAAAAAGTTAAATAATATTTGCGCCCATTCTGGAAAAAATAATATTGGAATTAAAGCTCCAGATAAAAGCTGTGTTACTGCTTGCATTATTTGATATAAGCCCCACATATTCGTTATTTTAAAGGCTAATAGAGATAACCCATAGCTGTAATAAAAATTTATAATATAACCTAATATTATACTAATCATATACAACAGAATATTTAATATATTTAAGCCCCCCGTATATTTCACACTTAGGTATAATACCATTGCAAAGCCAATAATAAATACTAATGCAAAATTGTAAAGTATTGTTCCTAAACCTTCAAAAAACATTCTTCTTTCATAGCTAATTGGCCTAATTAAATTCATTGCTATAGACCCATCCTTAACTTCCCTATTTATTGTTCCATTAACCTCTGCATTTACCATTATTGAAGTTATAAATGACAACATCACATATATTACCATCTCATTAAAGCTAAATCCATTTAAAATTGCATCACTGCTACTACTAAATATAGCCTTCCATAAATAATAGGTAACAAGAAGTATCATTATATCCCCAAGGACAAATACTATTACATTTGCTTTATAAGAAAGTAAGGTTTGTATTGTGTTAAATGTAAATTTTAAATAAGGTTTTATTTTTCTCCTCATTGTAGTACCTCATTTCTATATATCTTTTTAATTATATCTTCTATACTTGTTTCAACAACTGAAAAGTCAAGTACTTCGTAATGAGTCATAATATAAGACATAACTTTAGATGAAGATATTTTATTTTTATTAAAATTGATTTTTAATTTTCCATCTTCATTTTCATAGTTTAAGTCTTCATTATCAATATTAAATTCACTGTTTAGATTTAATTTTTCACTTATATTATCCTTTAGCTGTACTGAAAGGGTAGTCATGTAACCATACCTCTCTTTAATTTCGCTTAAGGTTCCATCATAGATTTTTACCCCATTATCTATAATTATTATTCTATTACATAGTTCTTCAATATCACTTAAATCGTGGGTTGTAAGTATTACTGTAGTTCCATATTTCTCATTAATTTCTTTAATGGCTCTTCTTACGTTTTCCTTTACAACAATATCAAGTCCAATTGTAGGTTCATCTAAATATAGAATTTTAGGATTATGAATTAAGGCAGCTGCTAAATCTGCCCTCATTCTTTGACCTAAGGATAAAGTTCTAACAGGGCTCATCATAAAGTTTTCCAATGCTAGAACCTCATTTAAGAATTTCATCTTACTATTATATTCCTCATCACTTAATTCATATATTTCCTTAAGTAATAAAAATGTTTCAGATAGTGGCAGGTCCCACCAAAGTTGAGTTCTTTGTCCAAATACAACTCCTACACGCCTTGCATTAGCTTCCCTATTTTCATAAGGCACAACCCCTTCTACTGTAACTTGTCCAGATGTTGGTGTTAATATTCCTGTCATCATTTTAATTGTAGTAGATTTTCCTGCACCATTTGATCCTATATAACCTACTATTTCTCCGTCATTAATTTCAAAACTAATATTATCCACAGCTTTTTTAATAGTATACTCTCTTGAAAAAAATGATTTTATTGCTCCCTTAAAGCCTGGATATTTCTTATTAATCTTAAATTCTCTTGATAGATTTTCTACTTTTATCATTATTTCATCCCCATTTCTAATTAAATCTACTGTATTTATAATAATTTTAAACCAAAAAATCCCTCCATTCAAATTGGAGAGAGTAAAATTATTCCAAGTAATTATTGCAAAAGTATTCGAATGCAATTTCTCAGGGTAATTTACTCTCTAAAATTAAGCACAACAAATAAACCTTAGTATGTGCTAAAAATCTTAAAAAATAAATTAATTATCCATCTTTGAAACTACCTCTTACCTTTCTTTTCATTATATTTTATATATTACCACCTACTTGTTATTTAGGCAATAGAAAATGAAATATAACTGAGCTTGTTTTGAAAAATTAAGTTCTCAATAATTTCATTTTAACATGTTATTATAATTGAGGCCTCAACGCAAATTCCGCCTTTGGCATTTGTGCAACAATGGATACGCATATTTTTATTTGATGTATCAAAATTATTATAATCAAATTCATTCCAGAAAATAAAAGTAAGTTTTATTTTCTGC
>CAMNZV010000275.1 GCA_946575275.1 uncultured Clostridium sp.
GTATTTCTTACGAGTTTAGCAATTATTATTATAGTTTTGGATTTATAGCTTCACAAGGTGGCTATATATTTAAAGATAACAATGGTGTTTATGATGCTAATGATTTAGGGGTAAATAATGAAGGGGCAGTTAAGGGATACAATCTTATAAATAAATTATTTATTGAAAATAAACTATTTTTAGGCGGAGTAACAGATATGATAGCAAGTAATGATTTTGCATCTGGGAAAGTAGGCTTTTATATAGGTGAACCAGGAAGAATTAGAACATTTAATAATAGCAAAGCAAACTTTAAAACAGCTGTTATCCCAACTCTAAAGGGAGAAACAGTTACCCCATTAAAGTATATAAAAATGGCAGTAGTAACTAAAAAATCTGAAAAACAGGATGAATCTTGGCGTCTGTTAAAATATTTAACTGAAAGCTCAGACGATATTTACATGGAAATGGGACCTTCAGCACCAATTTTCAAATCTAGCTTAGAAAGTTCTGTATATAAAGAAAATGAAAATGTACAAAATTTATATAAACAATCACTTCAAACAATGTTATTGCCAAACAACATTGAAAATGGAGCTTTAGATTATGCAATGCCTCCATCTTTTGAAGGACTTGCTCTTGAAAAAATAAATGCAGAAGAATGTGGCAAGGCATTGGAAATAAATTTACAAAGTGCTATAAAAGAATTATTTTAAATTATGAGGGTTACATAAGATTAAAAATCTAATGTAACCCATATAATTTAGTTGACTTAATTACTTCATTTACAATTAGTGGTACCATGGATATTAATGTTATAAATATCCAATCTCTAAGTGGAAGAGGATATACTTTAAATACCTTTCCAAGGTAATTTACATTTACTATTAGTACTTGAATAATTATTCCAATTAATATAGATAGATTTAAATATTTATTGGAAAATGGACCTATATTTATAAGAGATTTTCTTAGATTTCTCATATTAAGTGAAAAGAAAAGTTGTGATAAGCTTAAAACTAAAAATGCAATGGTTTGGGCATGGTTAATTGAATTAGGATAAAAACCTTCACCAATTTTAAAAGCAAACAGTGTTAAACCACCAATAACTATACCATTTATAATTAAAAATATACCCATGTTACCAGAAAATAGACTTTCCTTTGGGTTTCGTGGAGGATAATCCATTACAGTCTTATCAGGTTTTTCCATTCCTAAGGATAGAGCAGGAAAACTATCAGTTATTAAATTTACCCATAATATGTGTATTGGTAATAATGGAGCACTCCAATTTAGTAAAATAGCAATAAATAAAGCCACTATTTCACCTAAGTTACAGGCTAGAAGGAAAATAATTGATTTTTTGATATTGTTATATATATTTCTTCCTTCCTCTACTGCATTTACAATGGTGGTAAAGTTATCGTCTGTAAGAATCATATCAGCAGCACCTTTTGCAACATCAGTTCCTGTAATTCCCATTGCAACTCCTATATCAGCAGCTTTGAGACTTGGTGCATCATTTACGCCATCACCTGTCATAGAAACTATATTTCCTTTAGATTTAAAAGCTTTTACAATTTTCACCTTATGAGTTGGTGAAACCCTTGCAAATATTTTATAATGATTTATTATGCTATTAAATTCTTCATTGGTATAAGAGTCTATTTCATTTCCAGACATACATTCAGTAATATTGGTACAAATACCAAGTTCTTTGCCTATTGCAAAGGCTGTATTTTTATGATCCCCAGTAATCATAACAGGAGTAATGCCAGCATTTTTACATATATCTATAGCAGGTTTAACTTCATCCCTTGGTGGATCTATCATTGCTACAAATCCAATAAACGTCAAATCTTTTTCGAGTTTTATAGAAGGATCATCAGATATAGATTTATATCCTAGGGCTAATACCCTAAGTGCATTGCTTGACATTTCTTCCGCAGCATTCAAAATATCATGTTTAATATTAGAAGTCAGTTCCTTTATTTCACCATTTATTGAAACCTTAGTACAAATATTTAAAAGACAATCAATTGCACCTTTAGTAAAAACATAGTTTGTATTGTCATAAGAATTTACAGTTGTCATAAGCTTTCTGTCAGAATCAAAGGGAATCTCATTAATTCTTTTATGTAAAGAATTAAGTTCATTTTTAAATATATTATGTTTAATACCAGCTTCAATTAAGGCAATTTCAGTAGGATCACCAGTTTTATTATCCTTAGAGATTTCAGCATCATTACATAAAACCATTCCCTCAAGTAATAATTTATCAAAGTTATTATTAGGGGAGAAATTTTCGATAACATTAATAGTACCATTAATATAGACTTTAAGAACAGTCATAACATTTAAAGTTAAGGTACCTGTTTTATCAGAACATATTATATTTACAGCACCTAGGGTTTCAACAGCAGGTAGCTTTTTTACTATGGCATTTTCTTTTATCATTCTTTGTACGCCAAGAGCAAGAACAATAGCAACTATTGCAGGTAATCCTTCGGGAATAGCTGCAACTGCAAGGCTTATAGCAGTTAATAACATTTCAAATAGATTTCTTCCCTGAAAAATCGAAATTATAAATATTATGGCACAAATTATAATAGCTGCAAAACCTAAGGATTTGCCAAGACTTGATAGTTTCTTTTGCAATGGAGTTTGTTCTTCTTTTTCATCGTCAATAAGCTTAAAAATTGATCCTATCTCCGTATTCATACCAGTAGCTACAACAACACCAATTCCACGTCCATATGTTGCTGTTGTGCCCATATATGCCATATTAAGTCTATCACCAATTACAGCATCAGCATTGCTAATTATTGAATTGCTATTTTTTAATGCAGGTTCTGATTCGCCAGTAAATGCAGATTCATCAATAGTTAAATTAGAAGATTCAATTAATCTAATATCAGCTGGAATATATCTGCCAGCATCAATTATAACAATATCACCAACTACAACTTCTTTAGATGATATTTCAATTAAGGTAGAGTCCCTCTTAACTAGAGCCATAGGAGTACTAAGGCTCTTTAAAGCATCTAATGCTTTTTCTGCCTTAGATTCTTGTATAAGTCCAATAAGTGCATTAATAAATATAACCACTAAAATAATAAAACCATCACTAATTTCACCCATAAAAAAAGAAATAATTGAGGCTGCTATTAAAATAAAAATCATAG
>CAMNZV010000276.1 GCA_946575275.1 uncultured Clostridium sp.
AAAAATACCACTTTTTTTAGTTTATTTAATTTTAAATTTTTCTACTTCTAAGCTTAATTGTCCTGCTAGATTCTTAAGTTCATCAGCATATTTTGAAACATCCTCCATAGTAGCATTTATTTCTTCAGTAGAGGCTGTAACCTCCTCTGTAGCAGAAGCTGTTTCTTCGGATACAGCAGATATATTTTGAATTGATGATAGTAGTGCTGTTTTACTATCGTTTGTAATAATAATAGAATTTCTAATATCATTAACCTTACTAGTTAAAGTTTCAATACCCTTTAGTATTTCACTAAATATTTCTTGGGTTTGAACAACAGCAATATCTTGTTCTTTTACTACTTCCTTTGTACTTAAAACTGATTCTAAAGCAATGGCTGATTTTTCTTGAATTTTATCAATAATATCTTTGATTTCCACTGTAGAATTTTTAGATTGTTCAGCTAAATTTCTAATTTCACTTGCAACAACAGAAAATCCTTTTCCAGCTTCACCAGCACGTGCAGCTTCAATGCTTGCATTAAGGGATAAAAGGTTGGTTTGGGCTGTAATTGCAGATAAAGCATCAGAAATATTACTAATTAGTAGAGTGCTTTCATACATATCTTCAATTAATGTATTTACATTATCAGTTGCAGTTTTTGTTTTATTTGATTTTTCTATAAGGGTATCTACCATTTCAAGACCCTTTGTACTTAAATTTCTTGTTTCATTTGAGATATTGTCCATTTCAACAGAGTTACCATTTATATCATCTAATTGTTTTGAAAGTACTTCCATGCCAGTAACACCTTCTTGTGCTTCTTCAGCTTGAACAACAGCACCCTTTGCAACCTCATCAATTGCTTTTGCAACTCCACCTACAGCATAGGTGACTTCAGAAGACATTGTAGATAGGTTTGAGGATGTTTCATTAACAGTTTCAGATGAATTAATTACGTTGCCTAAAAGAGTAGACACATCTTGTATCATTTTATTAAAGGAAGTTGCCAAGTCATGAAATTCATCTTTAGTTCTAGATTTAATTGAAACTGTAAAATCACCTTCAGCTGCTTTTTTAAATATTGACATAAATAATTTTATATTTTTAGATATTCCAGAACTTAAAAAATTAGCGATAATAACTGATATTATGAGCATTAACAGTATGGTTATTATAGTTGCATTTAATATAACCTTTGTATCGTCTGTAAGTTCACTAGAATTAAGTGCTGCAACTATTTTCCAGTTAGTTAATTCATTAGTTTCGTAAGCTCCAAATCTTTTTGTACCATCAAAGGTATATTCAGTAAATCCACTATTATTGCTTTGTATTTCACTCCAAACTGGTAGTTTAGCAGCATTATCTGTATTAATTAAGGAACTATCTGGATGGGCTATTATATTTCCATCATAATCAGAAAGGTATATTAAGCCACTATTTCCAACTGTTTTTTTAGATATCTTTTTTATTAATGAAGATAAGGAGCAATCCATAGCCACAACTCCAACAATAGTACCATCTTTAACTACAGCCTTTGATATTGTAATAACATTATCTCCTGTTGAGGCATCTTTATAAGGAGAGGTTATAGAGGCATTTCCTTTATTTGATATTGCATCTGTATACCAATCTCTCGTAGTTGGATCATAGCCAGCTGGAAAATCTGTATTTGGATAAGTGAATATATTTTTTGATGGAAGCGAATAATAAACTCTAAAAACATCTGGATTATTATTTTCTAAATTCTTAAGAAGTCCAACTATAAAAGTACTGTTTTCAGCCTCATTTACATTAATAAAATCAGTATTATCTGTAACCATTGATAAAGATTGAAACATACCATTAAAGTATTCATGTAAACTATCATTAGTTTCAGATAGAGTTTGTGTACTAGTTGTTGTTAATTTATCATGTAAAACTTCTTTTGATTTATTATAAGATATTCCTCCAAGGGTAATTAGTGGAATAATACAAAGGGAAATCATTCCTGCTAACAATTTGATTCTAATTGAATTTATTTTAAATTTTTTCATTTTTCATATATTAATTTTAAAAAGACTAATACTCCTCCTCTCGAAATTTGAATTTATTAACAAACATATATAAATTGTACTTTGATTTTTGACACTAAACAACCAAAAGAACCAAAATATACAGAATGTTAACTCTTAATATATAAATTGTTAACTTTTAAGGTAACATAATGTATGGGTACAATTGACTTGATGATAAATGTCATAAATAATGTAAATATACTCATGAGATATAGTACGTACGAAAATAATGAATAATAAGGAGTATTAAAATGAATGATAGATATGATTTAAATAAAAATTTAGCTCAAATGTTAAAGGGTGGAGTTATAATGGATGTAGTAAATCCAGAGCAAGCAAAAATAGCTGAGGAAGCTGGTGCAGTTGCAGTTATGGCTTTAGAGAGGGTTCCATCAGACATTAGAAAACAGGGAGGGGTTTCAAGAATGTCTGACCCTAAAATGATTAAGGAGATTATAGAGTCAGTATCTATTCCAGTTATGGCTAAGGTTAGAATAGGTCATTTAGTTGAGGCTGAAATATTAGAGGCAATAGGTGTTGACTATATAGATGAAAGTGAGGTATTAACACCTGCAGATGATATGTTTCATATAAATAAAAGTGAATTTAAGGTTCCCTTTGTTTGTGGGGCTAGAAATTTACAGGAGGCATTAAGAAGAATAGGTGAAGGTGCAGCTATGATAAGAACAAAGGGTGAGGCTGGAACTGGAAATGTAATTGAAGCTGTTAGACATATGAGAACAATTCAAGGTGAAATGAGAAGTCTTTATAACATGCCAAAGGAGGAAATTATGGCAATTGCAAAGGAAATGGGTGCACCCTACCATTTGGTTGAATATGTATCTAACCATGGAAGTCTTCCAGTTGTAAATTTTGCAGCAGGAGGAATTGCAACTCCAGCAGATGCAGCTCTTATGATGAAATTAGGTTGCCAAGGAGTTTTTGTAGGATCTGGTATATTTAAATCTTCAAATCCTAAGAAAACAGCCAGTGCAATAGTTAAGGCGGTAACCTATTATAATGATCCTAAAATTCTTGCAGATATTTCTGAGGATTTATGTGAGGCAATGGAAGGTATTGAAATTGCAAATCTTGATACCAAATTTGCAGGTAGG
>CAMNZV010000277.1 GCA_946575275.1 uncultured Clostridium sp.
ATGGAGTGTGGCTGAAGTATTAAGAGCTTATGCAAATATAAATTAGATATTAAAAATAATAGGCACAAAAAGATGCTCCTATTATTTTTTTGCCTAAATGCACTTGAAAATTAATTTCAATTGTAATATATTATTAACTATGTGATAAAAAAATTTAACCGGAGGATATTAATATTTGGAAAGTACTTGTCTCAATTATTTTATTCACTTTTAGTTCCAGTTACATTATTTATTTTTATGGGATTTATATCAATTAAGGCTGCAATAGTATTTATTGTTTGTGTGCCACTTATACCAATTTCTATAATTGCAATAATGAAGGTTGCAAAAAAAATATTAAAGGATTATGAAGTCTTATTCAGATTTAGGAGGAACTTTTCTAGAAAACCTTCAGGGATTAACAACATTAAAGGTATTTAATATTGATGAAGATAGACATGAAAAAATGAATGTAGAATCTGAAAACTTCAGAAAAATTACTATGGAAGTTTTGAGTATGCAGCTTAATTCAATAACAATAATGGATTTAGTTGCCTTTGGTGGAGCAGCAATTGGAACAATAGTTGCATTATTTCAATTTAAAAATGGAGAAATACAAGTTGGCAGTTTACTTATAATTATTTTACTTTCATCTGAATTTTTTATACCACTTAGATTATTAGGGTCATATTTTCATATAGCTATGAATGGTATGGCAGCTAGTGATAGGTTATTTGGAATTTTAGAAGCTAAGGAAAGAGAAAAAAATATTACAGTACAAGAAATTAATGAGAAAGATATTTATTTAGAGCTTAAAAATGTTACCTTTAGCTATGATGAAAAAAGAAATGTATTAAATAATATTAATATGAAAATTACACCTGGAGGAATTAATGCAATTGTTGGAGAAAGTGGTTCAGGGAAAAGTACAATTGCCTCTTTAATATTAAATGATTATTCAATAAATAAAGGGGAATTGCTTATAAATAAAAATAATATTGAAAATGTATCACTAGATGCTATCTACAATAATATAGCCATAGTATCAACTAATAGCTACATAATAAATGGAAGCATATTGGATAATTTATTAATGGCTAAAAAGGATGTTACAAAATCTGAAATTGAAAATGCCTTAAAGTTAGCAAGATTATATGACTTTGTTAATAGTTTAAAAGATGGAGTATTAACTGATGTAGGTCAAGGAGGAAATGCATTATCTGGTGGACAAAAACAAAGATTAGCCTTAGCTAGAGTTATATTATCAAATAAAAAAATGATTATATTTGATGAGGCTACATCAAATATTGATGTAGAAAGTGAAGAAAGTATTTGGGAGGCTGTATATGAACTTTCAAAAGATAAAACCATTTTAGTAATTTCCCATAGATTAGCAAATATAAAAGAGGCTAAAAATATTTATGTTATGCATAAATGGAATTTAGTTGAAAGTGGTAGTCATGAAGAGCTTCTTAAAAACAAAAATAACTATTTTGAAATGATTAATATCTGAACTAAAGCCCTTAGCACCAATTATGGGAATAACTATTACTATGGGGGTTATAGGATATTTAGCTGCAATTGCTATTGCAAGCTTTGGAGCTATAGCTATTGGAACTATAACTTTAGAAATTAAGTTTATATCCTTTAAGGGGGCTATAATTGTTATGGCCTTAGCTGCATTATTTAGAGGCTTTTTAAGATATGGAGAACAACTTTCAGGACATTATATAGCATTTAAAATACTTTACATCGTTATAAAAAAGATATGAGAGAAAAGATAAGAGCTGTTATGAAATTTTCAGGGCCAAGACTAATAATATATAATCCAATTGAATTAATAAAGCATGCAATAAACAAATAAGGAGGAAGAATATGAAATATTTTTATATTACTATTGGCTTAATAGCATTTATACTAGGTGCTATAGGAGTGGTACTTCCTATATTGCCTACAACACCATTTCTACTTTTGGCATCCTTTTGTTTTACCAAGGGTTCAGATAGGTTTAATATTTGGTTTAAAAATACTAAGGTTTATAAGAAACATTTAGAGAGTTTTGTAAATGAAAAATCTATGACTTTAAAACAAAAAGTATCAATTTTAGCATTTGCAGATGCTATGCTTTTAATACCAATAATAACAATTAATAGCCTGCATTTAAGATTATTTTTAGTAGTACTCATTATATTTAAGATATATTATTTTACATTTAAAATAAAAACAATAAAGCCAAAACTAAGAGAAATGGAGTAGACAATGGAAAAGATAACAAAAGTATTTTTTGTATATATGGCAATGTACCTTGTGATATAATTGTTTTGAGGTGATATTATGCAAGTTAATAGGTTATTTCAAATTATATATATATTAACTGATAAAAAAAAAGTAACAGCAAAGGAGCTTGCAGAATATTTTGAAGTTTCCATTAGAACAATTTATAGGGATTTAGATAATTTATCAGCTTGTGGAATACCTATATATATGTCAAGAGGTAAGGGTGGAGGAATTTCCATTCTTGAAGGTTTTATTCTAAATAAAACAGTGTTAACTAAAGAGGAAAAGTCAGATATTATAACATCCCTTCAAGCAGTAAATGCAATAAAGGTTAATGAAACTGATACAGCATTAAAAAAATTAAGTAGTTTATTTGGAAGTCCTAATCCAAACTGGATTGAAATTGATTTTTCATCTTGGAATAACTCAAACAAGGAAAGTGAAACATTTAACAAAATAAAATCAGCAATATTTAGAAAAAATGTTATAAAGTTTTGTCATTCTGGCATAAAGGGTGAAGATACATTAAGAGAAGTAGAGCCTATAAAGCTTATATTTAAAGGGAGTTCACAATATTTATATGCCTACTGTAAATTAAGAGAAGACTTTAGATTTTTCAAATTAAGTAGAATAAAAGATATTATAGTTTTAGATATACATTTTATAGAAAAACCTACCAAGGAGATTTTTTATGAAGAGAAGAGCTTAAAAAAGGAAATTATTACGTTAAAGTTAAAAATATCTTCTAAAATGGCATTTAGAGTATATGATGAATTTGATAACTATAGTAAAAACTCAGATGGTAGTTTTATAGTTTCTAAAAATGTTCCTAACAATGAATGGTTAATTTCATATATTTTTTCATTTGGGAGTAATGTTGAGGTTCTAGTCCCT
>CAMNZV010000278.1 GCA_946575275.1 uncultured Clostridium sp.
CTTTTCAAATTTGGATTCTTCATCATCTGCTTCAAAAAGTGATGCCGAATAATTAAGTGATGATAGTCCTATAATTAAATTATCTATTAATACAAATATTCCTCTTAAAAATGGTTTGTTTAACCTTGGATGCTTACTTCCAAAAGGTATTCCATCCTCCATTTTGGTAACAATTTCCCCTGATTCTTTTCTAACTGAAGTTGCAATACCTTTTTTACCTCTCATCATAACGCCTTCAATTACAGCTTGGCCACCTACATTTACTTGAGCCATTAATTACACCTCATCCTTCACTTAAATTCTTATCTTCGATTATATCATTATAATATATCAATAAAAAGTATTTTTTAACCTTATTTAAACCTTGAAAATCTGTCAACCACTTTTGAAAATGTCCTAAAAATAGTTTAACATTAGCACCAGTTTTATCTGGTGCTTTTAAAATTTTGACTACTTAAAAGATTTTCAAGTATATTTTATTTTTGGGCATAATTAACAAACCTAATTGAAGGTAAATTTCAACAAATAAGTTTTTATAGAAATATTTATGCCACGTTATTCTTTTTCTTAAAATATTTATTAAATGAATCCAACTTCCAAGGATGATTCATTGGTGGAATGTATCTTTTTCTAGCTTCTTTAGGTTGTTCTAAAATATCAAAATTCTTAGATGCAATCTCATGTTCAGGGATTTCCTCTAGTGCATATATTATTTCATTCACACAGAAAAATAATTCATTATTGAATGCTTTAATCACCATCCCAGCGGTTCCTTTACTATAATTCACCATGTGGCCATTTTTATCCACAAGTCTGAAAATTTCTTTAAGAACTTTACAGAACAGCCGTTATCCACCTTCCTTTTTGTTAATACTGCTAATATCAAGTTGATTTTTTCAACATTTGGTTGAATTTCAAACACAGATTTGATATTATCAATAGGTAATACAAATTTAGCATTGAATTCTTTTATGTAGTTGTTTAAGAAGTCATTAGCTTGTTGAATTGTAGTTACATTAGCTAGGCGTAGTTCTAAGGGAAGTCGTGATTGTAATGTTTGAAACATACGCTCTACACGCCCCTTAGCCTGTGCCACGCTACTTGTTTTAATTTCAATACCTAATTGTTTGCAAGCATAACCAAATTGAGTGAAGGTATCTTCTTCTACAGCGGTTGTGTTTTTCTTTTTGTACTCAAATACTGTACGTCTGTCAGTAAAAAACATATAGGGTATACCGTATACTGTAAGCACTTGATATAGGACATTGTAGTAGCCATTTAAGGTCTCTTCAGCGTCGAAATAGGCCCCAAGTATAGCTCCTGTAGAATCATCCACAGCTATATGTAATTGAGTTTTTTTATCCCCAAACCAAAGATGAACAGAAGCATCCATCTGTAACATCTCACCCATATATGCACAACGTGAACGCCTTGGGTGGGAATTTTCTGTGGATATAATATTATTTTGAATAGCATTAACCTCCTTTTTAGATTTAGCTGATTTTTGTAATTCTTCTAACTGGCTTTTAACTTTTTTACGAGTAGCGCGTTTAGCCTTAGGAGACAGGATGAATTCCTGCATAAGGATAGCGTGGATTGCGCTTGGGGATAATTTGATATGCTCATGTTTTTCTAAAAGCTCAGAATAGTGTGAAATATTAGACTCAGCATACTTTGTCTTATAAAGATCTATAACTAGTTGTCTAGTTTCATTACTAAGGGTATGTGAGGGCTTTCTATCACGATTACCATGAATAAAAAACTCTTTTCCCTTTTCTTTGTAACCTTTTATCATTCTATTAACATGTCTTACAGTACACCCTAGATTAAGAGCTGCTCTATTCTTATTTCCATTTGTATCTACTAACTTTTTTATAACTGTATACTTTTCATTTTCTCCCATTCTTAAATCTACCTTTCTAATAATGTCCACCCCATTTCAATCTTATGAGGTTATTATACTAATTTTTTGTATTTTGGGACATAATCAAAAGTGGTATACTAAGACATTATCATAAATCAATCACATATAATAGTTTCAAAAGTTAAAATTATTGACACCATCATTATATTAACCTATAATTGCTATATAATACGGTGTCAAAATATAGTGCCATAAATGAGGTGACAAATGAGTAAAATTATAGGCTATTGTAGAGTGTCAACTAAAGGACAATTAGATGGAAATAGCATTGAAGAACAGAGTAAACAAATACTAGATAGATATTCTAATGCAATAATTATTCAGGAAAGTTATAGTGCAGCTAAGGAACGAAAAATATTTAATGAAATAATTAAAGATCTACAAAAAAATAATATGTTAGTCGTAACTAAATTAGATAGATTTTGCAGGACTACTAAAGAAGGTTTAGAATATATAGATGATCTTATGGCTAGAGGTATAAAAATCCATATATTAAATATGGGTTTAATAGAATATACAGCTATGGGAAGGCTAATTATAACTAATCTTTTAGCATTTGCAGAATTTGAAAGATCTATGATTATTGAACGAACTCAAGGTGGTAAAGCTATTGCAAAAACTAAACCTGGATATAAAGAAGGAAGACCTAAGAAATTTAATGAAAAGCAAATAGAAAATGCATTAAGTATGCTTTCAGTTAATGGTGGTTCTTATAGTTATAATGAAGTTTCTAATTTGCTAAATATCAGTAAAAGTACGCTTATTAGAGCTATGAGAGAAAGAAAAAGATAAAAATATGAGACTATGAAAAAAGTCTGTAAATTGAATTTCTATGATAAGAAAATAAGAATAATAGCCTTTATAAATGACTACTTTTCTTATTTTGAGTATAGTTTGATAATTTAAGCATGTTAATAACGCCTTCAGAAATGGAGGCGTTGTTACATATTGTGGATTTAAGATTTTACATATAAATATATTGATAAATTTAATTTTTATTGGTATAATTTGCAATAAGGAGGGTATATTATGAAGTTAATGAAAAATTTTATATTGTTAATTTTATGTTTTGGTGCTTCTATTCTAATTTGTATGCAGATACTTGATGATATTTTAGTTAGATTTGTAATATCTGATTATATATTTTTAATAACTAGAATAGTATTAGCAATCTTGTTGTATTTTCTCGTTATTGCTCTGAAAAATAAAAATCTAAGCAATAAGG
>CAMNZV010000279.1 GCA_946575275.1 uncultured Clostridium sp.
CATTTTTTGTTTCTTCTATAACTTTATTTAGGGAATCTTGATTTATTGTGCTTTCTTCTAATTTCTTTTCTAATATTTCCTTAAAATCAATTACTTCTGATATTTCCTTTTCCTTACTTTCAAATAGCTTTTGGTTACCCTCTATTTTATTAAGTAACTCTCTTTTTTCTTCTTTTACCTTTAGTATTTCTTTGTTTAATAGCTCACTTAATTCTTCTACTTGCTTTAAATCCTGTTTAATTTTATTATTTTCATCTGTAATTGAATTAATTATTCTTTGATAATTTTCCTTGTCCAACATTAATGATGCTTTTTCTTTATCTTTTACTTTTATTTCATCATTAATCTTTAATAATTTTTCATTAAACCCATCTGAAATCTTTGTGGTATTATTATTTAAAAATTCAATTTTATCATTATAATCCTTTAAGGTATTTTGTAATTTTTCATTTTCTAATTTAAGATTATCCTTTTCATTAGAAATTCTTGTTATTTCACTATCCACCTTATAAAGCTCATCTGAAATATTAATCCCTGCCAAAACAGTTGCATCAACAAGACTTAATAATTGATTTTTACTTTTTACTTCTGCAATTTTACCATCAAAATATTCTGCTACTTCTTTTAGATATCCTTCGTTTTCTCTACCCATTAAGGTATAGTCTTTTCCGTTAATCTTTACAACAACCTTAATCACTTTTATGCACCTCACCAATTATTATAATTAAATTATAGGTTACTTTTAACCATAAAACAATTATGTTTTATAAATTAAATAAATATTTTCATCATCATTAATTGACATTGTATATAAAAATTTTGTTTTTTTACATTTATATTTATTTTATATATTGTTTTTGGGTAGATTTATGTCATTCATTGTATTGAATTGGAGATTTTCCTTTACTATTAATTATATATGGTTTGGAATCTAATTCTTCATTTTCTGAAAAATCAATTACTTTTATCTTAAATTCCCACCTGTCTCCAAAATCAAATAAATATATAAACTGCTGGCCTTTATATATATTAGCATCCTCAATTGTTAGATTGTCATATTCTTCACTTTCTCCCAAAGGATTTGCACGATAGAATTCTTTCCCATTTCTATAATTTGAACCTTTTAAAAAGGCATACATATGATCATTATCAAAATCAAAGGCTTCCTGAATTTTTAAATGCAACTCATGCAATTTAGTTTTATGAGATAATATTATTACTCTCCATGTATTCTTATCCACCATAACTTTTAAAGTATAACAACCTTTTCTGTTAATTGAAATCTTTTTAGTAACAGTATTTACAATTAATCCAGGTTCAAAAGCTTTTTGTATATGTTCAAAAAAACTTTTATCCTCATTGAAATCCTCATACTCCTCAATACTAAATTTATCAATAGTTTCTTCTATATAACTTTCCTGAACATTAAAGAAATCTAACAATTCATTTAAAAATAACTTGCATATTTTTACACCAAAATTTGTTGGTATAATAGTTCTTATTGAATCACTATATTTATTAACTACATTATCTATAAAATCTAATTTGCATATTCCAAGTATATTTAATATTTGGGTCATTTTTGAATCATAACTTAGAAAAATGCTTATATTAGGCTTATTTTCCTTTGTTATTTTCATCCCCTCATTTGCCATACCAATTTCATTTATAAGACTTAAAAATCTTATAATATCACTATATATTACATCTTCAAAATTATATTTAGTCCAAAATGATTCAATAATAAATACATATCTTTCATAAATATTTAATGTCATAAATTCATCTAAACGGTCTGTCTTAATTAAACTAAACTTATTCTTACTATTAATTTCTATTAAAAAGAGCTTACTCTTAATTGCTAATTCGAAATATAAATCTATTGCAATATATTGTTCTTGTATATAGCTGGCTTTTTGCACATCCTTTTTGTAAAATAGTTTATTATTTAATTCAAAACATGCTAATTTTCCTAATACTTGATTCCTGTCAGATAACTTTGGTTCTTCTTCAATTATGTAAGTTATAAAGGTATCAAAATCCTTTATGACTGGAAATATATCATTATAGTTTGTTTTGCTGAACATTATTTATTTCCTTTCTAGTTTTTTTAGCGCAGATTTATTAGTTCTTTTTACCATCCTTTAGCTGATTCTAATACTACGCCTAAGGTTTCTTTTATTTTCAATTTAAAATTCCAACCATCATAACACATAAGTACCTTTAAATTCAGTTCGACTATATTATTGAACCCCCAATGCTTTAAATACAGCATCTTCCGCCCCACTATAAAACATTATTTGAAACTTAGCAAATAATTCTGGTGGTACTGTCCCTATATCTGTTGCATTAACCATTGGCAGTAGAATCTTTTTTGCCCCTGAATCAAAGCATACTTGAAGTGTATTTGCAAGCTCTTCTACTTTGTTTACTGTTCCACCTATACTAATTGAACCTAATACTACTAATTGGCTTTGTACTGGCTTCATAAGTGCACCTGAACACATTGCTATTATTGCAGCTAATGATAGGCTATAAGTCATTCCAACTCCATTTTCATCTTGCACATGCATTAGATAGTCCTTTTTAGTAGTTGATATAGAAGCACTTATATTTCGACTATTAGCCTTAAAAAATCTAAATGCAGTTTCTATACTTTCTTTAGCTTCTCTATCATATCCAAGTCCTGTTTTTTCAAACTTACCTGTTCCTCCAACAACTTCTACCTCTAATTTGTACACTCCAATCATACCAGAATTGCCAAGTCCTATTGTATAAACATGACCTGATTTGGATAATCCTTCTGGTATTAATGAACCATTACCTTGTTCTGGAACTGATATGAATTCCTCTTCCATAGTTTCATTATCTATATAAGAAAAATGAACATCATAGAACTCCATTCCACCTATCTTCTTTAATTGTTCCTTTACTCTTCTTCTACCAACTAAAGCATATCTTAATATTTCCTCTATATCCTCTTTAGTAAATTCTCCATGGGGATATATTAACTTAACTAACCCTGAAACTGTTTTTCTAACTGCTATAACATCCCTTTGATTTAGGTTATTACCTAATTTAAAGTATTTATCTATAGCATCACCATAAGTTATTTTTCTCATATCTCTTAGGTATTC
>CAMNZV010000280.1 GCA_946575275.1 uncultured Clostridium sp.
TGTATTCACCTAATTTATGTTTAGGTTTATGAATTCCAGGGGTATCAACAAATATAATTTGGTAATCATCTGTTGTTAAAATTGTTTGTATATTATTTCTTGTAGTTTGAGGTTTATTTGAAACAATGGAAAGCTTTTCTCCCATTATATTATTCATAAGTGTTGATTTCCCTACATTAGGTCTTCCAATTATTGTGACAAATCCTGATTTGAACATTATGCCTCCTATATATTTAGGTCTTTTTTGCTAAAAGCTTCTGGTAATATATCTTTAAGCTTTTTTACTAAAAAGTCCTCTTTATTTTTTATTATATAAATGTTAATATCTTCGTCTAAAGCAAATTCACTAATTACCTGCCTACATATACCACATGGATAAGTATAACCTTCAATATCTCCTATTACTGCTAAGGCTTTAAGGTTTCTATTTCCATTGGATACACCGTTGTAAATGGCAGTTCTTTCAGCACAATTTGTTGCACCATAGGATACATTTTCTATATTACATCCCACATAAATATTGCCATCCTCAAATAATGCAGCAGCCCCAACTTTAAAATTTGAATATGGAGCATAGGCTTTTTCCCTTGCATCAATTGCTAAAGTAATTAATTCTATTATATCCATAATTTCCTCCAATATAATTAGTATACTCTATTTATATTTATATTATCAATATATTTAGCTAAAGTAACTAATAAGTGTAAAAATAAACACAGTTATAACAGTTCCAAATATTGCACCAACCACCACTTCAAATACACTATGTACTTCTGAATCAACTCTACTTTGTGCTGTGATTATTGCCATTAAGTAGCTAACTAATATGCATGTTGGATCAACTGTGATTAATGTTATTATTGTTGCCATAGCAAAGGATAATGCACTGTGACCACTTGGCATCCCCCCCTTTAAAGGAGTTCCCTCACCAAATATAGCTTTTGCAATAATTGTAATAATACTAACAATAACCAAAATTATTAAAACTGTATAGGGTTCAGAACCTTTAATCTTATCCACCACAACATAAGTTATGTTAGATAACTTTTCCCAAAATATAATATATCCAACTACTAAAGAACATAATGCAGTAACTAATACTCCCCCAGCTGCTGCATTTTTTGCAATCTTAGCTAAAGGGTGATAATAATTTGTAGTTAAATCTACCGCTGCCTCTATAGCTGTATTAAAAAGTTCTGCTGCAATTACCATAGCTATGGTAATTGTTAATATTAGAAATTCAACCTTTGAAATGTTAAAGAAAAAGCAAGACATTAATACAAAAATAGCTACAATAAAATGTATTTTCATGTTTCTTTCAGTTCTACAGGTGTCAATTACTCCATTAATGGCAGCATTAAAACTTTCTACTATTTTTTTTATCTTCAAAAAATCACCTTCTTATCTCTAATAATCCAAGTATTTCCTCTTCTCTATTTCTCATCTTAATTTTATCATCTTCTTCTATATGATCATAGCCTAGTAAATGTAATACTGAATGTACCACTAGGTATGAGGTTTCTCTTAAAAATGAGTGGTTATATTCTACACTTTGTTCTAAGGATTTTTCAAGTGATAGAACTATATCTCCAAGAACAACTTCCTCCCCATCCTTTTGAAATTCTTTAAACTTATAATTTATATAACATTCTTTAAAGACCTTTTTTGTGTCATAATCTAACATAGGAAAAGATAACACATCAGTTTCCCTATCTATTCCTCTATTTTCCTTATTTATTTCCTTTATTTTTTCATTATCTACAAATAATAATGATATTTGGAAAGGAATTTCTACCTTTTCTTCATTTAATGTAAATAAAATAGTTTCTTTTAAACCCTTAATTTCTTCATTAGAAATATTTATTTTATTTTGTATATCATCTACATAAATCATGGTTACGTCTCCTAATTATTTTCTGTTGGATATTCTATTCTTTTATGGTATATTCCATTTAATGCTTTAATAAATCCATTTCTTATTAATCTAATATCCTTTAATGTTAAATCACAATTATCAAGTTGACCTGTTTGTAATTTATCGTCTATTATTTTATTTACCATATCTGTTATACACTCATATGTTGGCGAGTCAATTGATCTTACAGCAGCTTCAGTAGAATCTGCTAGCATTATTATAGCTGCCTCCTTTGTATTTGGAATTGGTCCTAAGTACATAAAATCACTTTCTTTAATACTGTCTTTATCCTTTGAATTATTTTTAGCAGTAATATAAAAATATTTTACTAAAGTTTTGCCATGATGTTGAATAATAATATCTTGAATAACCTTTGGCAAATTATATTCTTTTGCAAGTTCAACCCCATCCCTTACATGGGATAAAATAATTCTTGTACTTAACTCAGGTTCAATCCCATCATGAGGATTTTCCTTTGAAAGTTGATTTTCTTTAAAGAAATATGGCCTATTTATTTTACCTACATCATGATAGTATGCACCTATTCGTGCAATAACAGAATCTGCTCCAACCTTGTCTGCTGCCATTTCCGCTAGATTTGCAACTAACATAGAATGATGATAAGTTCCAGGTGCCTCCATTAATAATCTTTTTAATAGTGGACTATTAGGATTGCTAAGCTCTAATAACTTCATAGTTGTAGCTACATCAAATACTGATTCAAATAATGGTAATAATCCAATTGCAAATACACTAGATAAAAAACCTCCCCCTACAACATAAATTGTATTAATTGTTACCTGAATTATATCACTAGATAGTATTAACCCAATAGAAAGATTGAAAAAGCCACCTATTATAACTAAGTAAGATGATACTCTTAGGATATCATTTCTTTGTTGAGATTTTTTAAGTATTATTGAACCAATAATATTGTATACTATTGCTAAAATTATAATTTGAGGATTAAATTCAACAATTGTACCAATTAATAAAATATTTAATGAATTAATATACAAGGATACCCTACTTTTAATTAATATTGACATTAAAATAGTACCAATAAACAAGGGGATAATATAAGGTGATATAATAACTCCAACCCTTGCAATTAATATTGATATAATACTAATAATATTAATTAAAAGTAGTTTTTTTGAACTAGTTATAAAATCCCTATAGTATTTTTGTATATA
>CAMNZV010000281.1 GCA_946575275.1 uncultured Clostridium sp.
TACCTTAATTGGACTTGAAGGTCTTGAAAAAAGATATCCAAATCAATTGTCTGGTGGTCAAAAACAAAGAGTAGCCTTTGCAAGAGCCTTAGCACCAAACCCAAAACTATTATTGCTAGATGAACCCTTTGCGGCTATTGATGCAAAGGTAAGAAAAGAACTACGATCTTGGCTTAGAGAAATGATAGATAAAATTGGTATTACAAGCATATTTGTAACTCATGATCAAGATGAGGCTGTAGAGGTAGCAGATGAAATTATAGTTACAAATAAAGGTAGAATTGAGCAAAAGGGAAGTCCTGTTGAAATATATAGAAACCCTAAAACAGCCTTTGTTACTGAGTTTATTGGAGAGTCCAAAATTCTAGAGAATTTCAATGATTTCAAAGGGTTTAAAGAATTAAATAAAGATTCAAAGGCTGTAATAAGACCTGAATTTATTAAAATTGGTAAAACTAGAGAAGAAATTGAGTTAAGTTATGCAGCTGAAAAAGGCATTGTTAAAAACATTTCTTTTAGGGGAAACACTTTAGAGATAAATGTAAAAGTTAATAATGTTATTTTAACTGCTTATAGAAGTCTTGAAGAGGAGCCTATAAATGAAGGTGAAGAGGTTTATATCCTAATTCATAGAATATATTTATTTTCTAAAAATGAAACTCAATTAGTAGAAAATAAGTTAAAAGCAGATCCAATGCCTATTTATATATAAAAGTGAAAGGTGTAAGACAATGAATATAAAAAGATATAAAAAAGATATTTTAATTATTGGCGGGGGAACTTCAGGATGTTATGCAGCAATTACAATTGCCCGTGAAACAAATAAAAGTGTAATAGTAGTCGAAAAGGCAAATATTAAAAGAAGTGGTTGTTTGGCAGCAGGAGTAAATGCATTAAATGCTTATATTGTAAAGGGCATGAAACCAGAAGATTATGTTGAATATGCTAAAAAAGATGCAGATTATATAGTTCGAGAAGATTTGCTTTATACAATGAGTGAAAAGTTAAATTTAGTTACAAAGGATTTAGAAAATCTAGGACTTGTAATCCTTAAAGATGAAAATGGAGAATATGTTGCTAGAGGAAATAGAAATATAAAGATAAATGGAGAAAATATAAAACCTATTTTGGCTAGGGCAACCTATGAATCTAAAAATGTTGAAGTATTAAACAAGGTTAATATTATTGATTATATTGTTGAAAATAATAGAATAATAGGAGCCTATGGTATAGGAATTGATGATGAAACTATATATGTGATAGAAAGCAAGGCTGTAATATGTACAACAGGTGGTGCCTCTGGATTATATAAACCAAATAACACTGGGTTTTCAAGACATAAAATGTGGTATAGTCCCTTTAATACAGGAGCAGGATTTGCCATGGGCATAAAAAATGGAGCAGAAATGACAACCTTTGAAATGAGATTTATTGCATTAAGATGTAAAGACACAATTGCACCAACTGGAACAATTGCTCAAGGGGTTATGGCAAGTCAAATAAATAGTTTAGGTAATGAATATGGAAGTATTTATGGAAATACAACTTCTGAAAGATTATATGGAACTGTACGTGAAAATATAGAGGGAAGAGGACCTTGCTACTTGAAAACTGAAGGCATAAGTAAAGATGTAGAGGAAGACTTATATAAAGCATATCTAAATATGGCTCCAAGTCAAACATTAAAATGGATTGAAGGTGGCATAGGGCCAAGTATTGAAAATGTTGAAATTGAAGGAACAGAACCTTATATTGTTGGTGGTCATACTGCAAGTGGATATTGGGTAGATGTAAATCGAAAAACTACCATAGATGGGTTATATGCAGCAGGAGATGTTGCAGGAGGATGTCCTCAAAAATATGTTACAGGTGCTTTAGTGGAAGGGCTAATTGCAGGGAAGGCAGCTGCAAAATATGTAGATAATGTTGATTTCAAAACTATAAGTGAAAAATATATAAATGAAAAAATCAAAGAAATAGATAAATATCTAAAAAAAGAAAATAGCATTTATACTGTTGATAATCTTGAAGAAGCAATGCAAACTATTATGGATAAATATGCTGGAGGAATAAGCAATAATTACATGTACAATGAAAAACAATTAAATATTGCAAAGGAAAAAATAAAGAAGGTAATAGTCCTATCAGATAATTTAAGAAACCTTAAATATGAGGAACTTATAAAATTATTTGAACTAAAAGAAAGACTTGTAGTCTCATTGGTATTAATTGAGCACTTAAAGGCTAGAAAAGAAACAAGGTGGCATTGCTTTGCAGAAAACTCAGATTATAAGGAAAAAAGTGATGAATACTTGAAATATGTAAATTCTGTTTATAAAGATGGGGAAATAAAAATTATCTTTAGAGATTTAGTTGAAGGAGGGAATATATATGAGCATAGTAATAAACAAGAATAAATGTGTTTCTTGTCATAAATGTCTTAATGTTTGCCCTGGAAATTTAATTAAAGCTGATAAGGATAATAAGGCATATATAAAAGATGTTAAAGATTGTTGGGGTTGTGCATCCTGTTTGAAAGAATGTAAGTTTTCTGCTATAAAGTTGCATTTAGGTGCAGATATTGGTGGGCTTGGAAGAGGTTTAACCATAAAGGATGAAGGTAATATTGTTCATTGGATTATAGAAGATAAAGAAATTATTATAGATAAAAGAAATTCAAATGCATATTAAGGAGGAATAAAAATGGATCATTTAGACAGATTAGAGGCAGAAAGTATTTTTATAATTAGAGAGGCATATAAGAAACTTGGGAAACTTGGAATGCTTTGGTCAATTGGAAAGGATTCAACAGTATTATTGTGGCTTGCTAAAAAAGCCTTTTATGGACATTGTCCTTTTCCTTTTATTCATGTAGATACAAAGTATAAAATACCTGAAATGATTGAATATAGAGATAGGGTAGCAAAGGAGCTTAATTTAGATTTAATTGTTCATACAAATGAAGAGGCTATAAATGATGGTATGGGGCCAGACAAAGGTAGATTAGTATGCTGCAAGGCATTAAAAACAGAAGGACTTCAACAAGTAATTCACAAATATGAATGTATAGGGGATCGCAACAGCTTTCGAGGGTAGAGTATTCA
>CAMNZV010000282.1 GCA_946575275.1 uncultured Clostridium sp.
CAATTTTAAATATATTGAAGTTAAAAAAATTGTTCACCAATTGTTAAAGCAAGTATGAATAAATCCTTTATAATTCTACTTTCCTTCTTAAAATTCTATTTACTAAAGATTGATTTTTTTCCATTTCAAGTTCTGTAAGAAGCCTGTTTTTCTCATTGCTCAATTCTAATTTTTCTGCTTCATAGGATTTTATTATTTGTTTAAGTTCAACTATTTCATTTCTATGATTTATTATTAAACTATTGTAATTTTCATCTATTTTTCTTTTCTCTTCAGATATTATCGATAATCGTTCTTCATAGTTCTCTAAATATTGTTGTTTCTTTTCCATTTGCAAATTTATTATTCTATACTTTTCCTCTAATTTTATTCTTTTTGTTCTTTCCTTTAATATTTCACCTTTTAGTTTATTTATCTCCTCGATATTTTCATTATTGTTAATATTTTCTTCATGTTTTGAATTTATTTCAAAATCCTTTGTAACATATATAGTAAAATCTTTTGCCTCGGTAACATAGACTCTATTTGAGGTAATTGATTCTCCAATTTCATTGTAAATATAGCATTTATATTCTTCTATTGGATTTTCATTTTCTATTTCATAAGGAACTGGTACACTCCATCCATTATAAAAGAATGATGAATAATATATTTTGTCTCCCTCTATAAAGCTACAATATAGTTTCCTATTTTTTATAAATAATATTGGTTTATTTATTTCGTTTTTACTTTCAAAAACTTTATAGTCTTTAATGGTACTATCAAATATAATGTGCTCTAATATATTCATATTATTTTCTTTAGTCCTATTAACAATGTGAGTAATATTATTTTCCATTAATACTTCAAAGGATATTTTTTCTCCATCAATTCCATATAGCCTCTTTTTATTATTCCACTTGTCCTCCTCAAAGGTTACCTTGTTTAAAGAAAGCTCATATCCTTCATCAGTTAAAAAGTATAAATCTAGTAATTTATCATTTAAAATAATTTCAAAATATTTATTAATTTTATCATTGCACAGCATTATGTCTTGAATACTATTATTTACAACAAAGCTTCCATCCCATATACAATCCATTAAAATACCATGATCTTCTCTAGAATTATCAGTTTTCAAATATACTATATGCATAATTCCATTTAAAATACTTATTTTTAAATTTTTTATTGTATCTTCATTGTTACCTTCTTCATAAATTTCACGTCCAAACCACTTTTTATTTTGCATTGTACAATATTTTATTTTTCCAGAGGATGTACTATACACTATATGAAGCTCATAATCAAAATCAACATAGACATCAAAGTTTTCTATATTCCTATCAAGAAAATTATCTTTTGTCCACTTTCCATTGTTATACATTATCCTATAGCATAGATCACCTGTGCTATTTACAAAGAACTCCCATATATTTTCCATGTAATCAACATAAATCACCTTCATATATTTCACCACCTAATTAATTATATTTAACTTTAATATTATTATTCCTTAATCACATGTTCCTATTAAATTCATATAATATACTAGTTGTTTTATTAGATTAAACAAAGGAGGATAAAATATGTCCATTAAACTAAAAAAGTTTTCTCCAAGACCTGGCCTAGTTAATAAACAAGGCAGACTTCCAGATCCTTCTGAATTAGTTTGTATAGAAGTCCCAAAAATATTTGACCAATGCTTAATAAAAAAGTGTTTGTTATATTCAGAAGGTCCAGATACCATAACTACAGATATGGAACTTTTAAGTGATGCCCTTATAAATTCACCTAAGAGATATATTGGAAGTAGAGATTTTACAATTAATTTAACATCAATTGATAAAATCCCTTTAAAAAGTGATCCTAATTATAAAAAGCTTATTATATCCTACAGTATTAATTTTTTGGCTGATTATATAGACAATGATGGTGTTAATAGAAGTGAAGAATTTGAAGTAAATAGAACTGATACTATTGGTAAATTCTATTGCCCTGATTCTATAGCACAAATATCTGCAAGCACTGATGAAGAAATTAATGAATCTGGTTTTATAAAACTTGAAATGGTGGCTGAAGCTTTAATTGGCAAAATTATAGAAAATGAGGACAACTTCTTTTTAGAAATTACCTTAGGGTACTTTATAACAGTAAAATGTGCTCTTACAGTGCAGTTATTAATACCAGCTTACGATTATTACCCTGTGCCAAATGCCCCTTGTGAAGAAGAGGAAGAAGAAAATCCATGTGAAGTTTTTGAAAAATCACCTGTTCCAAAATTTTACCCAGACCAAAATTTAAAGCCACTATTCATAGACCCTGAAGAATATGACAAGGATTAAATAAATTTTCACAAATACTAATTTCATTTCATATATTATATTAAAAATTATATACGTTCTAAATTTAAGGAGGACTATTTTATGAATTCAAATTCAAACTATCCTGATAAGAAAGATAAATGTAATAAAGAAGAAAAGAAGTGTTGTCCAACTGTTCTTAGATGTAACACAAATCCTACACCAGTAACATTTACAGCAGCAACAACTACTGCAACTCAAGTAGGAAGTGCTGATATATGTTCTAAAAATATAAAAAATCCTTGCACTAAGGTTGATATTGCAACAAATGTTACCCTTACTGGAGCTATAGCTGCAGCTACTACCTTCTCCTTTCAAGTATTTAAGGCACCATGTTGCGCTCCAACTCAAACTACACCAGTAGGTTTGCCTTGGATTTTGAAACCAACTGCTGTTGTTATTGCTGCTGGTGCTACTGCTACTACATCCTTTGCTTTTACAGTATGTGATTGTACTCCTTCTTGCAATTGTTATAATAGATGTTCTTGTTACAATAATGATTGCTTCATCTATACCGTAGTAGCTACTCCTACTGTTGCAGGAGCAGGTTCTGTTGCATTTAGAAATACAACTGTTAGTTTAATTTCAACTTGCAACACTTGTAATTGTTGCTATTAATATAAATTTAATCCCAAAGTATTATGCCTTGGGGTTTTCATTACATATTTAAATCAAAAGATTCAATCATCTAAAATTAAATTTAGGTGATTGAAATTTTATTTATTAACTTCTATTCTTCTTCTGAATCACAATCAATAT
>CAMNZV010000283.1 GCA_946575275.1 uncultured Clostridium sp.
CTGATAACTCCTCTCGTCTATCTACAAGCCTTAAATAGTTATTATTTTCTGCTTCTATAAAATCAATTAAGTTATTGTCAATTATCTCCTTGCCACCATTTAAGGTGTTTATAATTTCTGATTGTTTTCTTTTTAGTTCTTGAGACTTCCTTAGATATCCAACTATATCCTTATATTCTTCTTGAAGTTTAGTTTTCTTTATATATTTTTTATATACCTTAAGATTTTCAATTTCATTATTAATTTTATTTTTATTTATTTTTTCATTGTATAGTTCACTTTCACTTTCTAAATTCTCCTCTGATATTTTATACAAACCATATATTTCTTCTCTTAGGTTTCCTTCTTTACTTTTTAAAATATCAAGACTACCATTTCCTCTTGGAGTAACATATTCCCTTTTAAGATTATTTAACTTTAAAACAGCCTTAGATACTGGAACCTCCTCTTCACCACATCCTAAAAAGGCTGTGATTTTATCCATTATTTCTTCCTCTTTATCTTTAGTTACAAGTACACCTAATTGGCTAATAAAAAGTGTTTTTTCAAAGGTTGCTCTATTTATACCTAAAAGGCTTTTCCCTGGTTCCTCCTCATTAATATAGCTTATTTTTTCCCCTGTAATATTATTTATTATTATGGATGTATCCTCTTTTTTAGTTAAACCAAAGGTTCTTATAATTAAATATTCTATACCATCCTTTTTTATAATTAATTCACCCTTAATTTGTTCTCCATTAAAAGGCATATATTTTTTTCTTTTATTTTCACCATTAACTTTCCTTTTGTTAAATCCGTAAAGCATAGTTTTTATAAATATTTCAATGGTACTTTTACCCTTTTCATTTTCACCATAAATAATATTAATGCCTTCTGTAATATTTAATTTTAAGTTTGTAACCCCACCAAAAGCTATAATATTAATTCCATTAATAATCATTACTTTTTATCTCCTCGTCTGAAAGGCTTTTAATTCCAAGTTTTAATGCTTCCTTTATTATTTCTTTTTCTTCTTCATTAGAATTTTCAATTTGTGACAATAGTTTATTAACAAACAACCCTTTAATAGAATATCCCTTTGATATTTCCTCAATATTGTACTTTACATTTGTTTTATCCTTTACCTTTACAAAGTAAAAAGAATCCTTTAATTTATCTTGAATTATTAATTCATCTAAATTAAATTCAGAACTAATATTACCTATTAAGTTAATCTTATAAAAATTTTCTTTTCTATCTTTTTCATAAATAGCATTTATAACTATTGTTTTAACTTCTTCATAGCCAAAGGCGTTGCTTATGTCTATATTTTCTTCTATGTAATTTCTTTTTGAAGTTTTAATAAAATCTAACTCTACATTACCCTTTGACACATATCCGTAAACTATACCCTTATCTAATAGTTCATCAAAACCTCTTCCTTGTGGACAACCTGAGTAGCTATAGCTAGTTTTTCCTATTTTATTAATACCTGAAAATTTGTGCCTATGACCTAGTGCAATATAATCCATATTAGAATTTTTTATTTCATCTAGGGTAATTGGATTATATTCATTACCTGTTTTAGAATTTGTAACCTCTCCATGTAAAACCATAATATTTATTTTATCTTCATTACAAGAAAAATCCTTTAATAAAGAAAGTTTTTCATAGGAATTATTAAAGGCTCCTCCCCATATATTTATATCTAAATCCTCTAAATATATTTTTTCTATTTTACCTTTAAAAATATAAACGTTTGACGGCCAATTTATAACCTTGTAAAAGGAACCTTGACAATAGGGATCGTGATTACCTGGGCTGATAAAAACCTTAGTCTTATTTAATTTTTTAAAGGAACCTTCTATAAAATAAATTGTTTCTTTATTAATTGTATAATTATCGAAAATATCCCCAGCCAATAAAAAAACATCCACATTTTCTTTAATACAATAATCTATTATGTTATTAAATACTTCTTTTAATTCTTCTTTGTTTCTTTTATTTAGATTTCCAAAGGAATCACTAAAGGGTGTATCAAAATGAATATCTCCTGAATGTACAATTTTAATTTTTTTCATCCTTTTCTCCTCCAATTTATTTTTGCGAACCTTTGTTCTTATTTTATCATATTTTCATTTTATTTTCATCCTAAATATAAAATGAGCCTGTAGCTCATGATTAGTATTTAATCATATAGCAACAGACTCACCTTTTGGTTGATAGAATAATTAGATAAATTAAGTATTTCTACTTTAACTTTCCTTCATATTGTTCTACCATCCTTTTTACCATTTCACCACCAACGGAACCACATTGTCTTGCACTTAAGTCTCCGTTGTAATCTTTAAATGGAACACCCATCTCCTGAGCTACCTCAGTTTTGAATTTTGATAATCCATTCTTTGATTCTGGTACTAAAGCTTTATTTGACATAACGATCCCCTCCTCTGGTTTAATGATTGTAAGTTATTTAACTTACACTATTATATTGCCCAAGGTTTTTTTTATTATTCACTTTTATATTATTTTTTTGTATTAGATTTATACAAAAAAGCCGTAACACATATTTGTGTTACGACCTTTTTTTCATGATAGTTAATATGTTGTAACTATTTTAAGCCACTTTCATATTGTTCTACCATTCTTTTTACCATTTCACCGCCAACGGACCCACATTGCCTTGCGCTTAAATCACCGTTGTAATCTTTAAATGGTACACCCATTTCCTGAGCTACCTCAGTTTTGAATTTTGATAATCCATTTTTTGATTCTGGTACTAATGCTTTATATGACATAACGATCCCTCCTTTGGTTTAATGTTATAAGTTTTTCAACTTACACTATTATATTGTCCAAAGCTATAAATAATATTCTTGGTAATTTGGTCCATATTTACTAACTTTAATGGCAATTTAAAATCACCATTAAAGTTATATAACTATTATTGTTGATTTTGGAACTGTATAAAATTACTGTCCCAGTCACTTCTTGATAAAGTAACAGCTGCTAAATAAGCATCATCAAAAATTTTAATTTTATCTGGATAAACAAAGATAACAATATCTTCAAGATAAATTTTTGTTAATCC
>CAMNZV010000284.1 GCA_946575275.1 uncultured Clostridium sp.
TAATATTTTGTACTTCTTGACCCTTATCTACTTGTGAACGTATCTGCTTTGCATATATAACTCCTAATAACTTTCTTGTTTTATAATCTACTACCATAAGACTATCCACCTTATTAGTACGCATTTTTTCTAAAGCTTGTAAAAGTCTAGTATTACTTTGACAAGTAACTGGGTCACTTATCATTATATCCTCTGCTTTAATGAATTCTGGTGATGTCCAAATTCTTTTTTTCCCAACGAATTCAGACACAAATTCATTAACAGGATTTTTTAAAATGTTTTCTGGTGTATCATATTGAATAATTTCACCATCTTTCATAATACAAATCATATCAGAAATTTTAATAGCTTCGTCCATATCATGAGTTACAAAAATTATTGTTTTTTTCAATTGTGATTGTAAATTAATTAATTCATCCTGCAATCCAGTTCTTGTAATTGGATCTAATGCCGAAAAAGGTTCATCCATTAATATAATTTCAGGATTTCTTGCAAAAGCTCTTGCAACACCCACCCTTTGTTGTTGTCCACCACTTAATTCAGTTGGATAACGATTAAGAAATTCCTCTGTATTTAAGCCTACCATCTCCATTAATTCATAAGTATTTTTTTTAATTTGTTCTTTGTCAACTTTTTCTATTTTGGGGATTATTTCAATATTATCCTTTATAGTCATATGTGGAAACAATCCTGTTTGCTGAATAACATATCCCATATTTCTTCTAAGCTTAATAATATCTTTTTTTGAAATATCTTCACCGTTAATATATATCTTTCCAGATGTAGGTTTTATAAGCCTATTAATCATCTTTAATGTAGTTGTCTTACCACAACCACTAGCACCAATAAATGTAACCAGCTTATTTTTATCTATTGTTAATGATATATTTTTTAATACTTGCTTTTCTTTAAATTTTTTTGAAACATTCTCAAATTTGACCATTACTATTCCTCCTTAAAAATCAACAACTTATTCTTTTTTACAAGCTGTTTTATGCAACAACTTATTATAGTCATAAAGTTGTTACTTTGTCAAATTTGAAAGTCAAAAAAATCCTTCTGCTTATTAGCAAAAGGATTTAAGAATTTTATTCTGTTGGGTATATATAATTAGATACTCTCTGTAGACTATTCTCATCACCAACAAAATATAGTATATCTTCTTCTTCAAAAGTAGCATATGGTCCTGGTGAAATCATTAATTCATTATTTCGTTTAATTGCAACAATTGTTGCTCCTGTATTATGCCAGAAATTTAAATCGCCTATAGTTCTATTAATATAAGGCGTATTATTATGTATTTCTATCTCAAAGGGAGCAAATGGGTTACTTGATTTAAAACGATCCGTTTTCTCCATTAACTTTGATATAGCTTCATTAAAGAATTCCAATTCTTTTTTTTGTCTTAACATACTTTCGTAAATTTCATTTTTTAGCTCCTTTACAGTTTGTAAATCCTGATATTGATTAACAAATTGTACTGCCTTATCATAGGATTTAATAATCACACCACTACCCTTTGTAGTTTCGACTATTTCTAAATCTGACAATATTGAAATAGCCCTCCTAGCCGTTTCTGGAGACACTTCATACTGACTTGCAATTGATGATCTTGCATAAACCTTTTCTCCTATAATATAATGTTTATCTACAATTTTTGACGCTATGTTAATTGCAATTTGCTGATATCTTGGACTTGATATTTTTGTTTTTTTTTCCTTAATTCATCCTCATATTTTGATTAAAAGTATTCTTTACACATAATTTGACATAGTACTTTAAGTACTATGTCAAAATCTTCATTTATAACTTTCATCGCTGTTTTAGTCATCTGCTTCATCATCTGGCTTTTCGCTTTTTTTACTAAAATTCAAAGTAAGAGTTTTACCTTCTTCTATTGTATCTCCACTTGGTGACCAATTATCTAAAGTACCTGTTGTATCACCACTTGTATTATATTTCACCCCTACTGTACCTAAATATTCCTTTACATCTTTTAAAGTCATATTAGGTTGAAGTCCACTGATATCAATCATTTTAGGTTCTGTATATTTACCAATAGTTAAAGTAATTGATGCTCCTTTTTCTAGTTGTGTACCATATGCCTTTGATTGTTCTATTACTTTTCCATCTAAATCTTTATCTGTTGTTTTAGCATCTGTTGTAGTTGGATTTAACCCATCAGCTTTTGCCTGATCTCTAGCCTCATCCCTATCTAACCCTTTATAGTTACCAGCCTTTACATATTCTATCTTTTTACCTAAACTAATATAAATTGTAACTTTAGTATCCTTAGTTAATTCAGTTCCTTTTTCAGGATCAGTTCTTACAACAGTACCTTCTTCTACAGAATCACTATATTCAGATTGTTTATCTATACTAGTTATGTTATTTTTCTTTAAAAATACTTCTACTGTACTAACATCAGCATTTTCAAAGTTTGGCATTTTAATTTTATCTTCACCTGAACTTGTTATTACTCTAACCTTTGAATTCTTTTCAACCATAGTTCCTTCAGTTGGATCTACTTGAAGAACAGTTCCTTCTTCTTTATCACTTTTTTCAGTTCCTGCATCTATTAGTACAAGACCAGCCTCTTCAATTTTTGCTTTTGCATCTTCTAATGATAGTCCAGTTATTACAGGTACCTTTACATTTTCTTCTATATCTTTTGGATTACCTCCACCAAAAACGAAGAAGCCTAAAACAAAGAATAATGCTAGCACTGCAAATGTGGATATTATTCCTATAATAATATTTCTTCTCTTTTTCTTTTTTTTCACTGGATCAACCTCATCTTCATCGTAATCATCATAATCATCTTCATAATAGTCATCATCATACAATTCATCATCATCATTATTAATTTTATTATTAATATTTTGATTAACTGGATTCATAATAATAGTACTTCCGTTATCTAAATCCTTTGATTTAACCTCAAATAGCTTAACATTTGGATTATCTTTTATTTTCTGCAAATCTGAAAGCATCTCTTTAGCTGTTTGATATCTATTATC
>CAMNZV010000285.1 GCA_946575275.1 uncultured Clostridium sp.
ATATTCCTATTATGTTTGGTGGGATATGTAAAGGTGCAAGCTTTACATAACTTTCTAAATCCTTCATAACCTCATCATTAACTAATACTGATTTAGAATACTTTTCACCACCATGTACTACTCTATGTCCTACAGCTGATATTTCATTCATATTCTTAATAACACCGTGTTTTTCATCAATTAAAGCCTCTAATACAAGCTTAATTGCAACTTTATGATTTTCCATAGGTGTTTCTATAACATATTTCTCTTTACCTAAAGCCTTTTGTGTTAAAAAAGAACCATCAATTCCTATTCTTTCAACTAATCCTTTAGCTAAAACACTTTCATCTTCCATATTTATTAATTGATATTTAAGGGATGAGCTCCCACAATTTATAACTAAAACTTTCATGTTAATTTATCCCCTTTACTAATTAATTTATTATACCTTGAGCTTGAACTGATGTAATTGCAACTACATTTACAATATCTAAAGCACTACATCCTCTTGATAAATCATTTATAGGTTTTGCAAAACCTTGGCAAATAGGCCCAATTGCAGTTGCATGAGCAAATCTGTGCACAAGTTTGTATCCAATATTTCCCGACTGTAAATCTGGAAATACCAATACATTAGCACAACCTGCAACTTTACTTTCTGGAGCTTTTTGATCTGCAACTTCCTTAACTACTGCAGAATCTAATTGAAGTTCTCCATCAATTAAAAGATCACCTCTTAATTCTTGAGCTTTTAATGTTGCATTTCTAACCTTTGTAACAAGCTCATTATCAGCACTTCCCATAGTTGAAAAAGATAGCATTGCAACCTTTGGTTCTGCTTTTGCAAGTCTTTTAAATGTTTCCGCTGTTGCAATTGCAATTTCTGCTAACTGATTTTCATTTGGATTTGGATTTACAGCACAATCTGCAAAAAATAATGTTCCATTTTCTCCAAAACTATGATCCTCTAATGCCATTATAAAAAATCCTGATACTGTTTTTACCCCTGGAGCCGTTTTAATAATTTGAAGTCCTGGTCTAAGTAAGTCTCCAGTTGTATGAACTGCACCTGATACCATACCATCTGCATCATCTAATTTTACCATCATAGTTGCAAAATATAGTGGATCACGCACTATAATTTCAGCCTTACTTAAGGTCATCCCTTTATTTTTTCTAAGTTCATAAAAACTTTCAACATAATCATTTATTTTATCTGATTTATTTGGGTCAATAATTTCTACTCCTGTTATATCTGCATTTAAACTTTTGGCTTTTTCCTTAATAACATCTTCATCGCCAATTAAGATAGGAATAGCAACTCCTTCTTTTTGTATTATTTCAGTGGCTTTTATTGTTCTTTCCTCGTCACCTTCTGGAAGTACAATTCTTTTTCTATCTATTTTAGCTCTATTGAGAATTTCTTTTATTAATTCCATAAATGTTCTCCTTTCAAGTTGGAAGTAAAATTTTATAGATATACTATATACTATACTCCTATGTAGCACTTTATTTCAATAAAATATTACTAAAAAAACAAAGGAAATAAAACTTGTAATATTAAAAATAATAAGAATAATCTGAAAGTTGCCAACAATTACTTTTTCTTTTCCTAAAATATGTTATACTAAAGATAAAAATTTTTTAAGGAGAAATTTTATTACTATGAATATAACTGGTCTAATTACAGAATATAACCCCTTTCACCTTGGTCATAAATTGCATTTAAATAAGGCAACTTCCAATACTTGTGCAACTGGAACTATTGCAATAATGGGTGGTAATTTTGTACAAAGAGGATATCCTGCCCTTTTAGACAAGTGGTCACGAGCAAAAATCGCAGTGTTAAATGGTGTAGATTTAGTAATTGAACTTCCACTTATATATTCCATCTCCTCTGCTGAATCCTTTGCTTATGGAGCTTTAAAAATCTTAAACCAAACTGGAATTGTTAATTCCTTATATTTTGGTAGTGAGGCTGGGAATATTGACATTTTAAAAGAAATTGCAAAATATTTATATTTAGAAAACAATGATTATAAAGAAGAATTAGCCAAAAATTTAAAACTAGGACTTCCCTTTCATAGTGCTAGGGCTAACAGTTTAAAAAACTTACTTCAAAATGAAAACATTAACGAAATATTATCAAGTTCAAATAATATTTTAGGTATTGAGTATATAAAAGCTTTGTTAAAATTAAATAGTTCTATTAATCCATATACTCTAAAAAGAGTTGGTGGTAATTATAATGATTCAAATTTAAAAACTACAATACCCTCTGCAACTGCAATTAGAAAAGCATTAGGTAACAATTATTCTTTAGATACTTTAAAAGAATATATGCCCCCTGCTACCTTTAATGAACTTAAAATATTAAAAGACAATAAATATAAATTTGTTTTTCCTGAGGATACTTTTCAATATTTAAAATATAAAATTTTAATTGAAGGTAAATCCATAAGTAAATTACCATTAGTAAAAGAAGGCTTAGATAACAAGATTATAAAAGAAATAGCTTTATCTAATAGTTTAGATGATTTAATTATGAGAGTAAAAAGCAAAAGATACACCCATACAAGAATTAGCAGAATATTAACCTCATATTTTATTGGTTTAGAAAATTATAATTTGCAGGATATTATGGAAAATTCAAAAGCCTACATAAGACCCTTAGCCTTTAATCAAAATGGACAAAAAATATTAAAAGAAATTAAAAATAGAGAAAATATAGACATCATAACTAAGGTTAAAAAGGATACTAACAATGAAATGTTAAAGTTAGATATACTTGGAACTAAAGCATATTCTATTTTGAATAGTAGTATTTCACCCTTAGAGGATTTTACAAGAGGACCCTATATTCTTTAAATTTTAATACTACTTTTAATTTTCCATAAATAATATATATAGTACAAATATAGTGAGGTGCTTTATGAATACTATTATATTATTATGGCTTTTATCCATATTTCTATTAATTATATTAATAAAACTTTTAAACATAAAAAAGAATTCAATAGTTTGCTTT
>CAMNZV010000286.1 GCA_946575275.1 uncultured Clostridium sp.
TTATTAATATGGTTATTTTCATCTTTTAATTTTGTATGATTATTATCTTCCTTCTTAATTGAATCACCTATTTCAAATTCCTTATTAATATCATAAATTACATTTGTATATTCATCTTCATGTACCTGATACTTATTTGCTTTTGAATCTAACTCTTCTTCTACCTTTCTAAATTTAATATTTAATTTATCTATTTTCAAAAGCAATTCCTTTTCTGAACTTGCAATATCTTTTGTTAAAGAACTATATTCTGCTAATAAATCTTCTTTATCCCTTTCAATTATAATTCCAGACTTATAGGGGTTGTATGTTGAAATCTCTTTTGAAATTTCATCTTCTTTTATATTATAGCTATTAATTGCACTAATTAAATCCTGTACCTCTTTTTCTATATTAACTTTTCTATCTTCAAGATTATCTGTTTTACTTTGAAGTACTTTTAATGTTTCAATAGTTATTTCCAAAGAATTCTTACTTTTTTTATAGTTTTCATAAGTACTTTCAATGTTTATAAATGCTTTTTCCTTAAATTCTATATTTTTAATATTTTCACTTAATATTTTATCTTTGTTTTTTAAAGCAGTAATTTCATCCTTATTTGTTAATCTCTTATTATCTAAGTCAATTTCAATTTCTCTAAGCTTTATTATTTCTTCCTCTAAAGACTTTATTTCATTTTGTAAATCTTCATATCTTTCTAAAGTAATATTTGAGAATTCTATGTAATTCTTTTTACTTTCGTAAACCTTTATATATTCTTCCTGTTCACTAATATTATTCTTTATATTATCTAATTCTATTTGTTTATTTTCTATTAATTTTAAAAGCTCCTTTTCATTTAAAAGCTTATTGTTAAAGGAAATATAAAAGCTAATTCCATTTAAATTTGCTATGTCAGAATTAATATTTTCAATAGATTTTTCAAGATCCACCCTATTAATAATTGAAATTGGTGTAGATGTAAATATATCAAGGCATTCCTTCTCTAGAATTGCCATTTCCTTACTGTCCATTATTAATGAATATGGAATAAAAGGATTATTTTTAACTATTTCTTCATTTCTCTCAAGGGAATATCCATTTATCTTAAGCCACTCCATACCATAGGTTATGGTGATATCTTTCACCTTAAGCTTATCTTCAATATCCTTTGGAAGCTCTAAAACCTTCCCAGTTTTTAGCTTTATTATTTCATTATTCTTATTATCAAATATTTTATTTAACTTCGATAAGTCTAATTTTAATAAATTTATTTTTCGATTATAAGTACTTATTATAAGGTCATTATTAAATACCTTATCTTCCTCAAGATCAATGTATTTAATGATTTCCTTTCTTTTTTCTATTTCCTCCTTGTACTTTTCATATTCTAATTTATTATTATTCAAGTTATTATTAACTTCATAGGTTCTTTCAGTATTTTTTGCTTTTTCACTTTCTACACTTTTTAGATTTTCCTCTAAGTTTACTATTTTTTCACTATTATTTTTTCTTTCTTTAGTAAGATTATATCCTTCTTCCTTAATATCTTTGCTGATTGTTAACAATTTATCTTCATTAAAAAATCCTTCAATATTTCTAAATAAATCTAAATTATAGCTTTTATTAAAGGTCTCTTCTACTATATCAAAGGAATTGATTTCTGCCTCAAACCTTCCTTTATTTTCCCTAAGCTTCCTGTCTTCTATTCTATAATCATTTAGTTCATTATTAATAACATCTTTTTCCTTAAGCAAATTATCCTGCAAGTTCTTTTTATTTGTATTTTCATTTTTTATTATTTCAAGTTCCTTTTGCAATATGCCTTTTATTGTAAAACCTAAGTTATTAATATGTGGTCCATTATCCTCATTCTTTTTGTTTAAAGCCTGCAAATTATGTTCCTCTTCTTGAAGCTCCCTTGATTTTTCCATATAGTCTCTATGAATCTTTGCACAATCAAAAATATCTCTTTGTCTTTTAAAATTATTTAACCTTTTCTCGCTGTCTATTAATTTTTCCTCATAATCTTTACTTTCAATTTCTAATAATTTAACTTCCAACAACAACTTAAAGAGAAAGGAAGTGTCCAAAGGGTGTTAGTATGACTTACACGCCTAGGAAGTCCGGGGCTAACGCCACTCTTAAGTTGGGTGCTTCTTTTGCGAGTAGGAGAAATACTAAAAGTTAAACTGTTAGAAGTATAAAGGCAGAAAGAAAGATGACTGGAATATCCAGCTCATGTATGAATGTCATACAAGTTTTTGATGTATAGAAGGCTGGTCAAAGATATAGTTCTTGCGAATTATGGTTAAACATGTTAATCACTAATTCTTGGGTATTGTGAGTTCATCACAAAAATGCCCGCTCGATTGCATTCTGTTGCAACTCGATGTAAGAACTACTATGGCCTGAAAGACTAGCTAGAAATGAGGTTAAGGTATACACAGGGAACATAGTAAATGTTACTATACCTTCCATCGGTGTATTGCCGTCTGTATTTATTTTCATAATTCATTTAGAGTTTTACAAACTCTAGCCCATTGCATAAGGTATCTTGCAAGAAGGTTGTTCATAAGAGAACTTTTTATGTTCGATGTTATGAATAACACAAGGGCCATACTTTCATTATGAATGAGATGTATGTTATGAATATTGATAATAATACAATACCTCTGGGTTTACTTTCATAATTCATTTTAGAGTTTCATACACTCTAGCCCATTGCACAATGTTTGTTGCAAAAGAGTTGTTCATAAAAACAACAATTGTTGTTAAGTATTATGAATAACATGAAGGGCCATGCTTCCATCCAAGATGGGATGTATGTTATGAATATTGATGGTAATATGATACATCCATAACACTGACGCTAAATGTCGCAAGACTAAAAGAATACCACACAAGTGTGGCACTACATTTGGTCACATTGGAGAAACCCGCATGGAAAATTCCATTATGATGGATTTTGAAGTCTTTTTGATTTTGAATCATATGACACTTTCAA
>CAMNZV010000287.1 GCA_946575275.1 uncultured Clostridium sp.
TCTAAAACGCAACTCTTTCATAGTTGTAATATCAGTAAGTCCCATTAAATCAAAGCTAAACCCATCAATATGATATTCATTTGCAAAATAAGTAACTGAAACAACTATAAACTTTCTAACCATAGGTCTCTCAGATGCAAGTTCACATCCACAACCTGATCCATTTGAAAAGTTCCCATTAATATCATGTCTATAATAATACCCTGGAACTGCCTTATTTAAGTTTGAATCATAGGATGCATAGGTATGATTATAAACCACATCCATTACAACTCTAATTCCTGCTTTATGAAGATTTAATACCAATTCCTTAAATTCTTTTATTCTGACCTCTCCATTAAAAGGATCAGTAGAATATGACCCCTCAGGTACATTATAATTTTGTGGATCATATCCCCAATTATATTGTGGAACATCTGGTTTTGATTCATCTACAGTACAATAATCAAAAGTTGGCATTAAATGAATAGTTGTAATTCCAAGCTCCTTTAAATGATCTATACCAGTTTTTATATCTGTCCCTGGAATGGTAGTACCTTCTTCCCATAGGCCATTATATCTTCCTCTATTTTTAATAGTAACACCTGAAGAAGCATCAATTGAAAAATCCCTTATATGTGCCTCATATAAAATAGAATCAACAATTCTGTCTAACTTAGGCTTTTTGTCTAATTCCCATCCCTTTGGATTTGTTGATTTTAAATCAACTACCATTGATTTTAACCCATTAACTGAAACAGCCTTTGCATAAGGGTCTACAACTTCATTTACAATTCCATCATAATCTACTAAATAATTATAGTATACCTTATTTAAATCCTTTAGAATTGTAACCCTCCATACACCTTTATCTTCTTTAACCATTTGTACCGGCTTATCCATATACTCATCTTTAAATAGTTTCAATTCAACATTATCTGCACAAGGTGCACAAATAACAAACTCTGTTTTATCCTTAGAGTACAATGCTCCTAATTCTCCATGATAAATATTATAATCTTTAAATCTATCGTCACATAACATAATTCCATAACCTCTTTCGTATGATTTTTTATTACACTATTATAATATAATTACTTTTTATATTCTAACACACTACAATTAAAATAGTCCTAAATATTAACAAACTTTATTAGTTTATTTATAAAACTTTAAATTAATAATTTAGGGTTGTGGTAAAATCACAACCCTAAATTATATTTATTCTATTCTTTTAATTTCAGTTGGAAACCCTTCTTCTTTTACTGGTTCATATAAATAATATCCTTGAACTAAATTCACATTAAGTTTTGATAATATATCATATTGTGCCTTATATTCAATTCCACTTGCAATTACTTCAACATTTAATGTATTTCCAATTCTAAGCAATGCTGAAACAATAGCTACATTTTTCACATCTTTCTCGATTTTTTTTAACATAGACTTGTCTATTTTAAGAGATGTTATTGGTAACATGTTTATATCCTTAAACGAAGAATATCCAGATCCAAAATCATCTAAGGTTATATCAATTCCTAACTTCTTTATCTTTTCTAAAATATTTATTATAGAATGCAAATCCTCTGAAAAATCCATTTCAAGTATTTCAAATTTTAAAGCTAATGGTTCTAAATTGTTTTCTTTTAACATATTTTGAATTTTCTCAATTAAGTTATCCTGTAGTAAAAACTTTTTAGAAATATTAATTGCAACTTTAAAATCCTTGTCCATTTCCCTTTTATTTTTGCAAAACTTAATTGCTTCTTCTAAAACAAAGTTATCAATATTTACAATATCACCTGTTCTTTTAGCACTTTGAATAAATTTTTCAGGTATAATTACCATTCCATCCTTAAGCCATCTTGCTAGTGCTTCAGCCCCTATTATTTTATTTTGTTTAATACTATAAACAGGTTGATATTCAACAAAAATCTCTTTATTTTCCAAAGCATTTCTTAAGCTAAGTTGAATTTTGGATTCTTCTTCCATAGTATCATTGAAAACATTTATGCTATTTCCACCATTTTTTTTGCTTTTGTACATTGCAAGATCAGCACATTTTAATAAAGATTCTACTTCATTAGAGTCAACTGGAAATCTGCTTGCCCCTAAACTTGCACAAATCTTATAAGGATGATTATTATAACTTTCAACTTTATTTAATTCATCAATAATTCTTTGTCCTATGCTTTCAACTTCTTTTATAGTATATTCACCCTTTAATATCCCTAGGAACTCGTCTCCTCCTAATCTTCCAATTACGAAGTTATTAATGTACAATTTATTTATTGTACTAGAGGCTCTAACTAAAACTTCGTCACCTACATTATGACCTAGTGTATCATTAATAGTTTTAAAATTATCTAAATCGATATAATATACCGCAAATTTTTCTTTTTTTTCTTCTAATTCGTCTAGATAATTGTATAAACTAAATCTATTTTGAATATTAGTTAGTACATCATAATTTGCAATTCTTTTCATTTCCTCAGCATATTTTTTATTCTCACTAATATCTGTTAAAATCATTGCAAAATATTCATCTTCAATTGGGTAAACAGTTAAATATGCCCACTTATCTACACCTAATCTTACTGACAATTTTAATAAGGATTCCTTTTTACTACCTACATGTCTTAATATTTTAGGAACAACATCTGTATCCTTAATATAATCGTTAAAGATTTTGTTAAAGCTTGCAGTTAATAAGCTTTCTTTTGATTTCCCAAGCATACTTGCAAGGGAGGCATTAAGTTCAATGAAAAATGCATCTTTTACAGCCTCATTATTATCTTTTAATATTTTAAAATAAGCATAGCCATCATTTAATCCTTCAACTAATTTACTATATTTTTTCTCATTTGAAATGATAATACCATTTGTGTCTTCAATGGATTGGAATATTGTATTTATATCCCTAGCAAGTTTCCCAAATTCATCATCATTATCAGTTTCTTTTAATCTTTCTTGATGATGACTAGTAGTATT
>CAMNZV010000288.1 GCA_946575275.1 uncultured Clostridium sp.
ACACTTTATTGTTAAGAATATAAAATCAACCTCAATTATATTAGACTCAACTAATAGATATGTAAATTTAATTAAAAACAGATTTAATACAAAAAGGAATCTAAAAGACAAACAACTTATCAATATAAATGGTTATTTTTACAGCTTTCTTAAATGGATTGGAATGACTTTTAGAGGTGTAGCTACCAAGAACTTACAATACTATATAGCTTGGTTTAATTTTTAATATAAATATTTAAGGGAAATATCTTATCAACATTTCCCTTAAATATATCTATATATCCTTTTGCAGTATATGTAAACTTGATAATTCAATTGTTTTCTTTACATCAATTACCCGTTGATTAAAAGATCCTCTATATTTTAAGCTTATATCCCTTTTATCTATTTCAAACCTTCCATCAACTAAAACATCAACAAGTTTTAGTATCTTTAGCTTGCCCTCATCTTTTAAAATATCCTCAATTAAATATCCTGTCCAAAGCCAAATATCCTTTTGTGTTTCCTTCTTTATCCTTGTAAGCAGATTATATAAATCATCATCCATAGTCTGCTCCATTGGTTCTCCACCTAAAATATTTACACCTTTTATATTGTCATACTTTACATATTTCAAAAATTCATCTTCTGTTTCACTAGTCCATTTTAATCCATAATTAAAATCCTGCAAATCCTTATTGAAACAACCAATACAATTATTAGTACATCCAGACACAAACAAAGTAGTTCTAACATTAGGACCATTTGTTACATCGAATTTTCTTATCTCTGCATAATTCAAAATATCACCTCTTACAAATGTAAAACCCTATCACCTATTTCGGCTGTACGACCCTTGTTCCAAAAGTTAGTTCCAATATAACCACATGTTCTTCTCATAACCTGCATTTCACCCTCATCCTTATTTCCACAAGATGGGCAATACCAATTAAGCTTATCATCAAGCTTGATTTCACCAGTATATCCGCAACTATAACATATATCAGGTTTAGTATTAATTTCAGCATATTGAATATTATGATAAATATAATTAATTATTTGCTCAACTGCTTCTAAATTTCTACTCATGTCCGGTACCTCAATATATGATATACAACCACCTAAACTTATACTATGAAAAGGTGCTTCAAATTTAAGCTTTGTGAAAGCGTCTATCTCTTCACAAACATGAACATGATAAGAATTAGTATAGTATAATCTATCTGTTACATTCTTTATTTCCCCAAATTTCTGCTTATCTAATCTACAGAACCTATAAATAAGATTTTCAGCTGGTGTCCCATAAAGTCCAAATCCAAGACCTGTCTCCTCTTTCCAATTGTCACAAGCAATTTTCATATGTTTCATTACATCTAAAGCAAATTTTTCACCATCTTCAGTAGTATGACTAACTTTTAGCATTGCTTGAACCATTTCATATATACCAACGTAACCTAAAGATAATGTAGAATATCCATCCTTTAAAAGCTTATCAATTTTTTCTCCTTTATTAAGTCTTGCTATTGCACCATGTTCCCAATGTATTGGTGAAACATCAGATAAAGTTCCAAGTAGCATGTTATGTCTAACAAGTAATGCCTCTTTGCAAAGCTCTAATCTTTGATCTAAAAGTTCCCAAAACAATTCCATATCCCCATTTGCTATTATACCTATCTGAGGAAGATTTAAGCTAATTACTCCTTGATTAAACCTACCATACCACTTATAATTATCATTTTCATCTTTCCATGGACTTAAATGAGATCTGCATCCCATTGGTGGAAACGTATTACCTTCATAATTTATTCTCATGATTTTAGCAGACTGATAATCTGGAACTAGCCTCTTTGCAGTACACTCTGCAGCAAGTTTAGTAATATAGTCATATTTTCCACCTTCAAGACAATTACATTCATCTAGTAAATAAATTAATTTAGGAAATGCTTCTCCTATTTCTTGTCCCTTATAGTTCTTCATTCCCTCTAACCTTTGACGAATCATTTCCTCACATATTAATGCCATTTCCGCTTCATATTCGTTACCCTCTTCAATTTCCAAATAGATAGTTCCAAAAGGAGACTGTCCATTTGTAGTTTGAAGTGTTGAAAGCTGATATCTTATTGTTTGTACCCCATCTTTCAAATCCTTCATTTCCATATCTTTTGCAATATCACTTGCTAATTCTTCATTATTATACTTTTCCATATAATACTTGTAAAACTTTTCATAAGTAATCCTTAAATATTTAGCTAAATGCTTAATTGTTATACTTTGACCACCATACTGATTACTTGCAACTTGTGCCATAATTTGAGTAGTTACTGTACAAGCAGTTCCAAAGGATTTTGGTGATTCTACTAATTTTTCATTAATTACCGTTCCATTATCAAGCATGTCTTCTAAATTTATTAAACAGCAATTAAAAATTGATTGAAGAGAATAATCCATATCATGCCAATGTATTGCACCTTCATCATGTGCTTGAACTATATGTGCTGGAATAATTCTTCTTCTAGATATATCTTTAGAAACCTCCCCTGCAATTAAGTCACGTTGAGTTGCTGCAATAATTGAATTTTTATTTGAATTTTCTTTCAATACATCTTCATTTTTTTTATTAATCAATCCAATAATACTCTCATCAGTTGTATTTACATTTCTCTTAAAAGACTGAACTGCTCTATATCCTTCATAAGCCTTAGCTGTAAAACTTTGTCCATAATGAACTAATCTATCATAAACATAAGTTTCTATCATATATATTGTTGGTGTTTCATTTTGTATTATGAAATGCTTCTCAGCATCTTTTGCAATTAACTTTGCAATATCTGGCAAGTAAATACCACTTCCATTTTTCATAGCTTTAATAATTGCTTCACGAATCTTATTTTTATCGAAAGCAACTGTACTGCCATCTCTTTTTATAATATTCATTTTACCCCTCCAAATTTTACTAATAATTATTATTAATTACTATATATTATA
>CAMNZV010000289.1 GCA_946575275.1 uncultured Clostridium sp.
TCTAAAGTCATTATTTTAGATTAAACATCTTTCATGCTTAAACTAATTCTCTTTTTATCTGGATCTACAGATAATATTTTTGCTTTAATATCTTCTCCAATTGTTAACACTTGTGATGGATGGTCTATTCTGTCATGGCTAATTTTTGAAATATGAACTAAAGCATCAAGGCCTGGTTCAAGTTCAATAAATGCACCAAAATCATTAATTCTAACAACCTTACCTAAAACAACTGAACCTTCTGGATACTTAGTAGTTACATTTTCCCATGGTTCTTTAGTTAATTGTTTAATACTTAATGATAACTTTCTATTTTCTCTATCTAAATCAATAATTTTAGCTTCTATTATATCGCCTTTTTTAACAATTTCTTCAGCTTTATTTACATGCTTCCATGATAATTGTGATAAATGAATCAATCCATCTACACCATTTACATCAACAAATGCTCCAAAGTTTGTAAATCTTTTAACTTCTCCTTTAACAACATCAGATACATTAAAGGTAGACCAAGCTTTTTCCTCTTTTTCTAATTGATCTTTTTCTAAAATAATTCTTCTTGATGCAATTATTTTAGATGGATTTTCTTTAGAAAAATCAATTAATTTAACTTGGATAGTTTGATTTTTAAATTCTTCTTTATTCTCAATAAATTTTATGTCTATTTGAGATGCAGGAACAAATATTCTAATTCCTTTATAATATGATACTAATCCTTTCTCTTTAACTTCATCAATTTTTATATCAAAAATTGTTTCATTATCAAATAAATTTTGAAGTTCTTCTATTACTTGTTCTTTTTCATATTCAAGCCTTGATAAAACTACATATCCATCATTATTTTGTAATTTTACTACCTTAGCTTTAATTATATCTCCAATATTTAATGCTTCTGCTACTTCTATAGGATCCTTAGAATTAGTTAATTCTTTAAATGGTATTACCCCATCACTTTTATATCCTACTAATGAAACTAATATTTCATCTCTTGTTTTAGAAAGTATTTCTCCTTCTATTTCATCACCAATTATAAATCTTCTATCTAATTGGTCCATTAATTCTAATTGATCTTGGTTGTTATTTTCATCTTGCATAATATTAATTACCTCCCTAATTATCCAATCTGGTGTAGATGCACCAGCTGTAATTCCAATAGTTTTGTATTTGTTATTTTTTATATAATCTTCTGACAAACCAGAAGAGTTTTCTATATGTATAGTATCTTCACAAAATTTCTTGGAAATTTCATAAAGCTTTGTAGTGTTTGAACTATTTTTACCACCTATTACTATCATTTTATCTACTTTTTTAGCAAGGTTTGCTGCACTTTTTTGTCTTACATCTGTAGCCTTGCATATAGTATTAAAGGATTGAAAATAAACATTTGATTCTTCTAAATTATTAATAAGTTTATTCCAGTTTTCTTCTTTTTCAGTTGTTTGAGATACTGCACAAACCTTTTTGGATAAATTTTCATTTAAACTACCATCTTTAGTTATAATTGCATTATTTACACACCATCCATCTATACCTTCAACCTCAGGATGATTTTTATCCCCTAATATAATAATAGTATAACCTTCTTTTGAATATTTTTCTACTTTCTTTTGAATATTTGTAACATAAGGACAAGTAGCATCTATAATAGTTAAGGATTTTTTATTTAGTTTATCCATTATTTCTTTAGAAATACCATGTGATCTTATAATTATAACATCATCCTTTTGAAGATTATCAATATCTTTAAGTTCAATAGAATAAATATGATTTTCCTCTAAGTATTTAACAACATCATTATTATGAATTAATGGGCCTAGTGTATATATATCCCTTTTGTATTTTGTACCTGCCTTTAATGCCTCTTCAACAGCTCTTTTAACTCCAAAGCAAAACCCTGCTTCTTTTGCTAATTCTACATTTCCCATTTAATATCTCCTATTTTAGGTTACTATATATTTTGAATTTTATTCCTAATAATTGAATTAATTTTTATAGTTACCTCATTTATATTTAAACCAGTAGTATCTACTTCTATTGCATCCTCAGCCTTTTTTAATGGGTCAATTTCTCTATTGGTATCTTTATAATCTCTTTCAATAATATCTCTTAATATTTCCTCATAGGAACACTCTAAATTTCTTTCAGCTCATTATATCTTCTATTTGCTCTTTCCTTAGGTGTTGCATTTAAAAATATTTTAACTGGAGCATCTTTTAATACCACTGTACCAATATCACGTCCATCCATAATAACATCAAACTTATTTGACATTTCTCTTTGAAGTTTAACTAATAATTGTCTAATTTCAGGAATGGCTGCATATTCTGATACCTTAGCACTAATATTTGGCATGGTAATTTCATCTTGAATATTTAAACCATTTAAAATAAGATCATCATTTTCAAATTTCATTTCCATTTCATTTATAAGGCTACAAGCCTTATGTGTATTTTTACTATCTATATCATTTAATATACATTTATAGGTAACTGCTCTATACATAGCACCTGTATTTATATACATTAAATTAAATTCCTTTGCAACAAGCTTTGCTATAGTACTTTTACCAGCCCCAGCCGGACCATCTATTGCAACTGATAATCTCAATTTTATTCCGCCTTTCAAATTGTTTTCACTATATTATTATATATTTTTTTTAATATTCAAACAAGTTAAATATTATTACCTGCCACATATCCTGTAGATAATGCAATTTGCACATTATAACCACCTGTAAAAGCATCTACATCAATTACTTCCCCTGCAAAGGATAAATTGCTTATAATCTTAGATTTCATTGTTTTTGGATCTATTTCCCTGGTATCAATTCCACCTGCAGTTACAATTGCTTCATCAATACTTCTTAGCCCTTTAACATTTAAAGTGAAATTCTTAATTAACTTAATTAAATTTCTTCTTTCTTCCTTTGTTATATCATGAACCTTCTTAACTTCATATATAT
>CAMNZV010000290.1 GCA_946575275.1 uncultured Clostridium sp.
TAGATAAAATGGGATATCCTGTTGTTGTAAAGCCAACTCATGGTGGTTCAAGTGTGGCTACATTTATAGTAAAGGATAAAGTAGATATAGAGAATTCGGTTAAAGAGGGCTTAAAGTGGGACAATGAAGTAATGATTGAAAAATTTATAAAGGGTGAGGAAATTACATGTCCTATATATAAGGGTGAAATGTTTCCAGTTGTTGCAATAAAACCAAATGCAGAATTCTTTGATTTTACATCTAAATATAAAGATGGTGGTTCAGACGAATTTGTAATACAATTAGAAGAAAATCTTCATAAAGAAGTTAAAAAAATGGCATTAGAAACATATAAATCACTAAAATGTGAAGTATATGCAAGGGTTGACATGATAATAACAGAAGAGGGAATACCTTATATATTAGAGGTAAATACCTTACCTGGAATGACAAAAAACAGTTTATTTCCTAAAAGTGCAGCTGGAAAAAATATAAGTTACAGCCAATTGTTAGATTTAATAATAGAGGAATCAATTAAGGTAAATAGATAATAATATATTATTGTAAATTAAATTGAAAAAATAATGCTATAGGATATAATAAATATATAGTTAAAAGCATAGTAAATATAAGAGTGGATTTATGTGAAAGGATATTTGTATGATAGATATACTAAAAGATTTATTTAAGCCAAGTGATATACTAAAAGGTAATTTTGGAATTGAAAGGGAAGGCCTAAGGGTTGATACAGATGGCTTACTATCAAGGAAATTACATCCAAAGGGCTTTGAAGATAAGGGTGAAAATCCATATATAACAACTGATTTTTCAGAAAGTCAGATAGAAGTTATTACCCCAACCTTTGATACTTCAGAAAAGGTGTATAATTTTACTAATATATTATATGATATTGTTGCCCTAGAAATAGGTGATGAATACATATGGCCACAATCAATGCCTGGGATTATACCTAAAAAGGATTCTGATATTCCTATTGCAAGGTTTACTGGAGAAAAACAATCTGCAAGTGAATATAGGGAATACTTACTATCTAAATATGGTGGAAAGAAACAACTAATTTCAGGAATCCACTATAATTTTTCTTTTAGCAATGAATTTTTAGAAAAGTTATATAATAATATAGGAAAAGATAAATCATATATAGAATTCAAAAATAATATATATTTGAAAATAGCAAGAAATTATATAAGATATAGATGGCTTTTAATATATTTATTTGGAGCAAGTTCTGTTGTACATGAAAGCTTTATAGGAACATGTCCTAAAAAGAAGTGCAAATTTATGGAGACCAAGTTTACAGGGGAAGAATCTACATCCTTTAGAAATGGTGAATGTGGATACAAAAATATTGTAGATTTAGTTCCAAATTATAACTCAGTAGAGGAACATATTAAAAGCATTGAAGAATATATTAATGATAGGGTTATTAATAGTCATAAGGAATTATATAGTCCTATAAGACTTAAAGCTAAAGATAACAATAACTTCATAGCCTCTTTAGGAAAGGATGGTATTGAATATTTAGAATATAGAAGTATTGATATTAATCCATTTGAAAAGGGTGGAATAAGCTTAACGGATTTAAAATTTCTAGAGGCTTTTAATATATTCTTGCTAGTTAAAGAAGAAGATGATTATAAGCTTTGGCAAGAGGAGGCTTTATATAATCAAACTATAATAGCAAATTTAGGGTTAGGTAATATTAGTTTAAAGAAAAATGGAAAAGAAGTATTTAAAAATAATTTAGCTATGGAAATTTTAAATGAAATCCTTGATATAAATTTAAAGCTTAATTTAGGTAAAGAGAATGAGATTAAATCAGAAATAGATAAAATTAATAATCCAAAAAAAACCTATGCCTATAAAATATATCAAAAGGTGAAAAAGGAAGGTTTTATTAATGCACACATTAATTTAGCTAATGATTATAAAAATCAAGCTTATAATAATAGATTTAAATTAGATGGTTTTGAGGATTTAGAGTTATCAACACAAATATTAATGAAAGAAGCTATAAAAAGGGGTATAAAAGTAAATATTGTTGATAGGTATGAAAATTTTATATCTTTAAAGAAAAATAATAAGGTTGAATATGTTATACAAGCAACAAAAACCTCTAAGGATAATTATGCTACAGTATTAATAATGGAAAATAAAACTGTTACTAAAAAGGTTCTTAGGGAAAATAATGTTAAAGTTCCAAAAGGGGAAGAATATTACAATTTAGAAGATGCAATAGAAAATATTAAGAGATATATTAATAAATCAATTGTTATAAAGCCAAAGTCAACTAATTTTGGGACTGGAATAAGTATATTCAAGGATGGAGCAAATGCAGAGGATATACAAAAGGCATTTGAAATGGCATTTGAATATGACAATACAATTCTAGTTGAAGAATTTATAAAAGGTAAAGAATATAGATTTTTAGTAATAGATAATAAAGTGGTTGGAATACTTCATAGGGTTCCTGCAAATGTACTAGGGGATGGTATAAAAACAATAAGTGAATTGGTTAATATTAAAAATCAAGATCCACTTAGAGGATATCATTATAGAACACCTTTAGAAAAAATCAACTTAGATGAAAATGCCAAGTTATTTTTAAAGCAACAAAATAAGGATTTTAATTATGTCCCAGGTAATAATGAAATTGTATATTTAAGAGAAAATTCTAATATTAGTACAGGGGGAGACAGTATTGATTACACAGATGTAATTAATAATAAATACAAGGAAATAGCTATAAATGCTGCAAAAGCTGTTAATGCTAAAATTTGTGGAGTTGATATGATGATAGAGGATTATAAAAATATAAATTCAAATTATGCAATAATTGAATTAAATTTTAATCCTGCAATTCATATTCATTCATATCCTTACAAGGGAACAGAACGAAAAATAGCTAAGCATGTATTAAGATTATTAGAATTAATATAAAAACAAAATCCTCCAA
>CAMNZV010000291.1 GCA_946575275.1 uncultured Clostridium sp.
AATAGTTGTTGTTGATGATTTAGATACAATAAAAGAAAAAGATTCAGATACACAAAGTTCCACTGAAAATAGTTCTGCTGGACAATATTTTGGTATGCCAATTGGAAATATTCCAACTAATAGGCTTGTGAAAAAACTAGAAATAAATGGCGATATACAAAACTTAACCATATCAAGTGAAAAAAATGACCTTGAACCAGCTGTTATTATTGGAAACCCAAATATGAAAATAAATTTGAACTTTATTTTAGAAGAAAATTCTACTTTAAATGGGGAGTACAGCATTTATAATCAATCCTTAAATAAAGTAATTTCTACATTTAAAATTGAAAATAATAAATCTACTATAAATATAGAGGGTTTATCTTCCGGATCATATCCTATTGTTTATAATAATAAATTACTAGCTATTATTGAAATTACAAAGGATTTTGATAATATTAATCTTGAAGAAATTAGAAACAATTATTTTAATTAGCAAAAAAGAAATTTTTCATTTTTATATTGAAAAATTTCTTTTTATATATATTTATGCTATTAGTTTCACTATTAAATTGGGAAGAAAGGTGCACACTGCTATACCATACAATAAATCAAGCCAAACAATAGACCCAAATGCCCCCATATACACTAAAAAAATAATTGGAGCTGCTAATATTTTGGTGATAAATTTTGTTTCTGGCTCCTTAATTGCATCCCACATACTTTTTGCATCTCCAGTACTTGGAAAGGCATGCATACAGATACTAACTCCAAGCCATACTAAAATATATTCTGGAATATAACTAGTGTTAAAGCCTACTTGGAATTTCAAAATAGAAATAGCTGCCGGAAAGGCTATAATTGCACCTACTAATGTATTAACTATAAATGGTCCTATTCCAATTAAAATATTAATAATTACACTTTTAGGTTTTTCATGTACAACATAACCTGATGGATTGTCCACTCTAAAATAGCAAACGTCTAAAACCGCTACATTAAACAATCTACAAAACAATTGATGTGCTATTTCATGAACTATAACCCCTGGGAATGTTACTAAACTAATTAAAATACTTGGTATCATCTAATTTCCCTCCAATAATTTATTCTTGCCAAGTTCTATTACCCAAAAAGATGGAGCTATAGAATTTTTCTTGCTTTTCATTTAAATATCCCTGTCTTAAGCAAAAATCATATAAATTGTCTCTCTCATTTGTCATATTGTTATAATGATATGCTAAGGCTAAATTTATACATGCATCTATATTATAATTATCTAAATCATATGCCTTCTTTGCCAGTTCTAATCCTTCTACATTATTCTTTCTCTTAAGCTCAACCCTTGCTAAAGCAGCATAAGCATCTACAGATTCAGAGTTAACGGAAAACATTTTGTTTGCAAAATTTATAGCATCCTCATACCTGTATAATTCAGTATACATCTTTGAATTCATAATATAACGATAGTGAAAATGCATATTACTATTTATTATCCGATACATTATATCTCTAGCATCATCATATCTTTCCATATCCATATAAATATTAAACAGACAATATGCTCCGTAAAATTCACTTGTATTTTTTTCTAGATATGGCTCTAGTACTGATAACAATTCTTCATCACTAGCATCATTATCTAAAACTGATAATTTTTCATAAAGTCCATCAGAAAAGCTATAATACCCGTTCACCTCTTCTAATAATTTTGTTGTTTTAATAACTATTTCCTCATCTGCCTCTTTCCCTATTAATTTATCATAAGTATTATACAAATCTGTTATATAGTTATTGTAATAATAGGCATTCATTAACTTATAGTTAATGTTAAAGTCATCTGGATATTTCTTATATAACTCTTCGTAGTAATTCATAGCAGTAACATATTTCTTATTATCAACTGCTATATCTCCTCGTTCCATTTGTACAGCTAAAGATAATGCAGATGGAAATTTAATTAAAGAAATAACCATAACAATTATTACAGGAATACAAATTATATATATTCCCTTTGAAATTGGCCTTTTTGCTAGTTTCTTTCTACAACTTGCACACAATTCTAATTTATATCCCCTCTCAATATTAAAACTGCCACAATTTTTACAACCACTAACCTGTTGTTCATTTTTATTTTCCAATAAATTCTTCCCCCTTAAATTTTCTCACCATAAATAATATCATTTATGGAATATAATTTCAATTATATTCAAAATATAATAGAGTAGAGAAATAATAGTTATATATTATTCCCCTCTCATTGAACCGTACATACGGGTCTCGTATACGGCTCTACAACTTATATTCCAACATTTCTTAGATAATAGTTTAAAGGATTGAGCAATCCAGCTCTATCCTTTATTTTTGTTTCTAGTAGCATTGGATTTAAAATGAAATTTACTACATTCATACTACATTTCTTATACCAACCTAATCTTGAATTTGCAACTTTATATATACTTTCATTATCAAATCCATTTCTATATTTTCGATTTATATATAATAAATTTTTGAAAATTGTTTTTGGATTTTTCCATTGTTTTATGATAATTACTCTTATTTTATGCCTTAGCCATTGTCCAAACTCGTTCATGAATTGTCTCATCATTCCTATACGGAAATAATTTATCCACCCCATAACTATTTGATTTACTCTTTTAATAGTTACTGCAAGAGGTCTTGCAATTGCCTTGCCTCTTTTGAGATATTCACGTATTGCTTGGTACAATTTTGCTTTCTTCTCTTTTGTAGGCTTTACTTTCCATTGTCCATCATGCTTTAAGAATGTGAACCCTAGATATTTACTTCTCATTGGTCTGACTACTTTTGATTTTGTTGCATTTACTTTTAAGAATAATTTTCTCTCAATCCAACTAGATATAGAATTTATAACTCTATTTGCTGCCATTTCACTTTTGGTAAATATTAGAACATCGTCTGCGTATCTTACGAAACG
>CAMNZV010000292.1 GCA_946575275.1 uncultured Clostridium sp.
CAAAATAGAAAAGAATAATTGCCATGATATTGATTATACAGTACTTGGACTTTTATCACCAAGTATTACTATAGATGAAGTTAAAAATGAAGTTATTATAAATAAGGTAAAACCTAAATTACCTAAAATAGTTACAAATATTTTAAAGTGCAAAAATGCAAGATGTATTACTCAAACTGAAAGCTATGTACCTCATTCATTTCTTTTAATGGATGAAGAAAAGGGTACATATAGATGTGAATATTGCGATGAAATAACCAAATTATCAGAGGTGTAAATAATGAATTTATTAATTAAAAATGCCAATATAGTTGATTCTACCCAAAATTTCTTAGGTGATATATTAATAATTGATGGGTACATTAAAGAAATAGGAACCTCAATTAATAGAGAGGAAATAGAAATTTTAGATGCAAAGGGCTTAACTGTTATGCCAGCCTTTATTGATACCCATGCCCATTTTAGAGAGCCAGGGTTAACATGGAAAGAGGACATAGAAACAGGTTCAAAGGCTGCTGTGAAGGGTGGATATACTGGAGTTTGTTTAATGGCAAACACTAATCCTATATGTTCAAATAAAGAGGTTTTAGACCATGTTAGAAATAGAGCAAAAGAGGTTTCCCTTATAGATGTTTTGCAATGTGTTTCAGTAACAAAGAACTTTGATGGTAAAACATTGTCACATTTAGATGAATTAAAGGATGATAGGGAAATTGTAGCTATATCAGATGATGGAATTGGAGTTTCAACTAGCAGAATGATGTATGAAGCACTTCTTAAGGCTAAGGAATATGGATGGGTTATAATGTCCCATGCAGAGGATTCAAGCTTTTCTGATTTAGATATGAGAGTGGCTGAAGATTTAATGACCTTTAGAGATATAGAAATGTGCAAATTAACAGGTGGAAGATTACATATGTGTCATGTTTCAACAGTAAATTCTATGAAATATATAATTGATGCAAAAATACTTGGAGCTAATTTAACCTGCGAGGTTACACCTCATCATATAGCATTAACAAGAGATATTAATGATTATAGAGTTAATCCTCCAATTAGAGAAAAGGAAGATGTTAAATATTTAATTAATGCAATAAAAGCTGGTATTGTAGATACCATAGGTACTGACCATGCACCTCATACAGAAGAAGAAAAGAAAAAAGGTTCACCTGGAATGGTGGGGCTAGAAACTGCTTTTTCTATTTGTTACACTGTTCTTACAAGGGAAAATAATGTATCATTAAATAAATTAAGTGAATTAATGTCTAAAAACCCAGCAAAATTACTTAATATGAATAAGGGTACTATTTCTGTTGGAAAAGATGGAGATTTAGTTTTAGTAGACCTTAACAAATTAATAAAGGTAAATAAGGAAGAGTTTCAATCAAAGGGTAGAAATACTCCATTTGAAGGTATGGAGTTTTTTGGAGAAATTCAAATGACAATAAAAGGTGGAAAAATTGTTTATAAAAAGTAGGAGGATGGCTAAATGAATTCAATAATGGATAAAATCTACAATAGTGTTCTTGAAAAAGGTGTTGTGTGTGTAGGCTTAGATACTGCACTTGAATATATACCTACATTTATAAGAGAAGGTAAAAGTAACGAAGAGGCAATTGTTACATATAACAAGGCAATAATTGATGCAACCTTAGATGTTGCTGCATGCTTTAAAGTTCAAATTGCATACTATGAGGCCCTTGGAATTGAAGGGCTATTAGCTTATAGCAAAACTTTAAAATATCTAAGGGAAAAGGATGCAATAATAATTGCAGATATTAAAAGAGGAGATATTTCGGCAACAGCTACTCAATATGCTAAAGGTCACTTTGAAGGAGACTTTGAGGCAGATTTTATTACCTTAAGTCCTTACATGGGAATGGATAGTATTGAACCTTATCTTCCTTATATTGAAACAGGAAAAAAAGGTATATTTAGCTTAGTTAGAACATCTAATAAGGGTGCAGAAGACATTGAATATTTAGATACAACTAATGGAGAAAAGGTTTATACAGTAGTTGGTGATAAACTTATGAAAATTGGGGAAAACTTTATAGCAAAATGTGGATATCATCCAATAGGCGGAGTTATAGGATGTACCCATGTTGAAGAAGGAAAAATGTTAAGGGACAGATTTAATTCAATGTTTTTCTTAATACCAGGTTATGGTGCACAAGGTGGAAAGGCTTCAGATGTAGCTATGTATTTAAATAATGGTAATGGTGGAGTTGTAAATTCTTCAAGAGGTATTTTACTTGCATATAAAAAGGCTAATAGACCTGAAAGTGATTTTGCAATATGTGCAAGAGAAGAAGCTATTAAAATGAGGGATGAAATAAGAGAAGCTGTTAATAATTTATAGGGGGCGTTTTTATGGATTATACAAAATCTAAAGTATTACTTAATGAAAAAGTAACAGAAAATGTTTATAAAATGGTTGTGGAAGATACAAATGAAATAATTCCAGGACAGTTTTATATGTTTAAATTAGAGGGTAAAACCTTACTTCCAAGACCTATAAGTATCTGTGAAAAGGATGGAAACACTCTTATATTCTATTATGCTGTTGTAGGACTTGGTACAGAAGAATACTCAAAACTTAAATCTTTAGATTACATAAATTTAACAGGACCTTTAGGAAATGGCTTTGATTTAAATAAGGATCTTGGAAAGGTTGCAATTGTTGCAGGTGGTATTGGTACTGCACCAATGATTGAGGTATGTAAAAAAATAAAAGAAAAAGATAATACTTCTATTATAGATGTTTACATAGGTTTTAGAGATGAAATATATTTAAAAGAAGAATTTGAAAAATATTCAACTAATGTAAATGTTACAACTAATACAGGAAAGCATGGACATAAAGGTTTTGTAACAGATATATTAAAGCCAGAGAATTAT
>CAMNZV010000293.1 GCA_946575275.1 uncultured Clostridium sp.
ATAATAATAATAATAATAATTAAAATAAATACATAAAAAAAGAGGTCTTTATTCCTCTTTTTTTATGTATTTATAATATCATTTGCAGTATTACAAAAGCAGACCATTAAGCTAGAAAGTCAGATGATCTTCTAAAAAGAGATTTCAAGTCATCAGAACCTCTTAAAAAGGCTGTTACTGAAATATCAGAAATTAAAGCAAAAGACGGTAAACTTTATGTTTCAGCAATATTTGATTGCTTTGATCTAACTGTTCTTAGTCTTCCAATTGATACAAATATGAAATAACCATTATGTGTTTACACTCTCGATAGTTTCATATAAAATATATCTAGGACTCAGAGGTGCTATAATACATTCAGATAGAAGTACACAGTACACTAGTAAAGAATATCGCAAATCAATTAAAAAATATGAAATTATGCAAAGCATGAATAGTGCTGGTTGAAATGCCATGACAATGCAAGTTGTGAAAGTATGTGGGCTAGAATGAAAGATGAACTTCTTTATGGACGTTATAATACTGAAGAAATGACAGTTGATGAACTTAAGGCTCTTATTTGGTGATATTTCATTAGTTATTTGAATAACAGGAGGATCTGTTCTGCTAATGGTGGGCTTCCCCCTAAGATTAAAGGGCAAAGATATTATGAATCATTAAATTTTGTTGCATAGCTAATAATTTATGGGAGAAAAAGTGTTAAGTAATATTGACAATTTCATTTTATGAAAAATCCAGAAGTGTTAAATAACTTGATGCCTTGGAGTAATCTAACAAGGAAAAATAAAATATAGCAAAATCACTAGAGAACTTAATATAGAGTCTCTTTAGGTGTTTTTGTGGTTATAAAAATCAAAGGGTAAATAATCAAGTCAAGGTACTGATTATTAATCGCTTACTTTGCCTCAGTAAAATTCTGGTCTTTTATATAATTTCTTAATAATTCTTCCGACAAGTTTCCCGTAAAAATAAGTCTCCTTTTTGTAATATATCGTTATCTCAATTATTATTAAAAGAAGTCTATTTATCCAGTTTACACAATTTTTTTTACACCGCCTAGTAAAGAATTTTTACTTTTCATAGTTGGTTTTATAAAATTAGATTGCTACACAATATATTTAATCACTATAAATTTTTCTATTCTATATTCTTTACTTATCCTGATATAATACCCCATCTATTCTTTAGTTATTTTTATAATATTATGAACGAATATTTATAGCATAATTTATTATAACCAATGCAAATATGATATTATTAACACTCTTGAAAATATGAAGATTATAAACACACTAGATTTCTTATACTTAAACTAATACTAAAATTACTTTAAATGAGATATTCAATTTGTGATTAGACATAAACGCTATACTCCAAATGAATATAATGAAAAATCAGATTATTTAAAATTAATATTTCCATACAACATTTTATTAATAATATAAAGGAAGGGAAGTTCCTATTTATACACCTCTAATTCTCCCTTTATTTATTTAACTGCCGAAAACGAAATCATAACCTATTCCTCAAATAATACTATTATTAATATAATGAATATTCACAAGTACTTACAAAATATAATCCCATATATTTATCACTATCTAAATAGGCCTTATAGCTTTTACCCTTATCTAAAACTATCCATGTAGAAAAGTCCTTATTAGGATCAACATAAACTTCCTTTACTATATCAAAATTATCATCTTTAATTACAATTTTGCATTTTTCACTGCTATCTAAAGAAACATATCCTGTAGAATTTGCTTTAAAGCTTTCTAAACTTGTACCGTCAATATTAATACTTTCAGATAAATCTGATAAATCAGCTGGAATAAGACCTGCTTTTATATTTAGCAATATTTTTTTGTTTAATCCATCATTTGAAAAACAAATAACAGAGACATTCTCTCCTGTTGTACCAGCTACACTTTGGCTTACTTTGTTTTTATTTACCATATATCCATATCCCAAAACTATTATAAAAATTAAAACTAATAATATTATTAATATTCTTTTCTTTTTCATTATAAATCTCCCTTCAACAATATCCCGTCTTTTATATTTAATATTCTTTCACATTTAGATGCAATATTTTTATCATGAGTAATAATTATTATTGTCTTTCCTTCCTTATTTAATTCTTGAAAAATATCCATTATTTCTTCACCAGTATTTAGATCTAAGGCTCCTGTTGGTTCATCTGCTAGAATTATGTCAGGATTATTTATCAATGCCCTAGCTATTGCTACCCTTTGATTTTGGCCACCTGATAATTCTGTAGGAAGTTTATTTATTTTATCACTTAAACCTACCTTTTTAACAATATTTGTGATTAGGGATATTCGATCCCTTTTTTTTATTTTTGCATAATCTAAAGGTAAATTAATATTTTGGAAAACTGTATAATCATCAAGTAAAGCAAAGTTTTGAACAACAAAACCAATTTTTTTATTTCTATATTTAGCCAAATCATTTTCCTTTAAGTCTTTTATATTTTCACCATTAAAAATGTATTCACCACTAGTAGGTTTATCAAGAAATCCAAGTATATTTAAAAGTGTAGATTTTCCAGAACCAGAAGGTCCCATAATAGCAATCATCTCACCTTTCTCAATGGATAAGTTAATATTTTTCAAAGCCTTAACTTGAGCTTCACCCTTTCCATAGTCCTTTTCTATATTTCTAAGTTCTAAAATACTCATAGTTAATTTACACCCCTTATAATTTCATTGATTTCAATTTTCTTTATTTTTTTACCTAAAATTATAGATATAATGGCTATTATAATAGCATAAATAATAACTATTGATATTATTGCTCTTTTATTAAAAAAAGCAATATCTAAACTATTCACGCTTAATATGTTTAAAAACAATCCAATTGTGGTTCCAAGT
>CAMNZV010000294.1 GCA_946575275.1 uncultured Clostridium sp.
ATAAAGTAAATGTACCTTCAGGAATGTGGGTAAAATGTGATAAATGTATGGGAATTATATATAAAGAAGATTTAATAGGAAATTATTATGTTTGTCCTAGCTGCAATAAGCATATAAGAATAACAGCAGATATAAGAATAAAATTAACTTTTGATAAAGATAGTTTTTATAGACTATATGAAAATGTTAGGACAAAAAATCCACTTAATTTTCAGGGCTATGAAGAAAAACTAAACAAAAGCATGAAAAATACTGATAGTAGTGAAGCAGTTGTAACTGGTATTGGAACTATAAATGGAATTAAAGTTGCAGCTGGAATAATGGATAGTTTTTTTATGATGGGAAGTATGGGAACTGCTGTAGGTGAAAGACTTACAGAGTTAATAGAATATGCAACTGAAAATAAATTACCTTTAATTATTTTTACAACCTCAGGTGGAGCTAGAATGCAGGAAGGAATATTTTCCTTAATGCAAATGGCAAAGGTTAGTGCAGCTATTGGAAGGCATGATAGCTGTGGGCTATTATACATTACAATATTAACAAATCCAACTACAGGAGGAGTTACAGCTTCTTTTGCAATGGAAGGGGACATAATATTAAGTGAACCAGATGCATTAATAGGATTTGCAGGTAGAAGGGTTATTGAAAACACAATTAAAGAAACCTTACCTGATGATTTTCAAAAAGCAGAATTTTTGCTTGAAAAAGGATTTATAGATAATATTATAGATAGAAGAAAATTAAAAGATACCTTATTTAATATTCTTACACTTCACGAGGTAAATAATAATGGGTAGAGATATGATTAAGACAATGACTAGTTGGGAAAAGGTAACTACAGCAAGACATAAGGATAGACCAACTGGACAATTTTATATAGAAAATGTATTTGATAATTTTATAGAATTTCATGGTGATAGGCTTTTTGGAGATGATAAAGCTATTATTTCTGGAATAGGATATTTAAAGGATACAGCAGTAACGGTTATAGCCATTACCAAAGGTGCAAATACCAAAGAAAATATTGAAAGAAACTTTGGTATGCCAAACCCTGAAGGTTACAGAAAAGCATTAAGACTTATGAAACAGGCAGAGAAGTTTAAAAGACCTGTAATATGTCTAATTGATACTCCGGGAGCCTTTTGTGGAGTGGATGCTGAAGAGAGAGGTCAAGGAGAGGCAATTGCAAAAAACATTCTAGAAATGAGCAGACTTAAAACACCTATAATATCCGTGCTTATGGGTGAAGGTGGTAGTGGGGGAGCTTTAGCCTTAGCAGTTGGGGATAAGGTATTAATGCTAGAACATGCAATATATTCAATATTGTCCCCAGAAGGATTTTCATCTATTTTGTGGAAGGACAGTTCAAGAGTTATAGAAGCCTCAGAGGTTATGAAAATAACTGCACAGGATCTTTTAGAATTTAATATAATAGATAAAATAATAAAAGAACCCTTTGGTGGAGCCCATAAAAATCCACTAAGAATGGCATTAATGCTTAAAAAAGAACTCCTAACTGAATTAGATAAAATTAAAAATGAAGATATTCCATCTTTAGTTGAAAATAGATATAAAAAATTTAGAGGGCTTGGAAGATAAATTATTAGCACTATAGTAAATATTAACTTTGCTATAGTGCTTTATAATTTCATTAAAGGATAGTATAATATACAAAAACCTATTTTTAGGGAGATGATATTTTGAAAGAATATAAAAGTATGGAAGTTGCAAAATTGGCAACTAGAATGGCTATTAGTAGTAGAAACGAAGAAGAATTACTTCAAGCAGAATTTTTAAAGCTAGGGGCAAAAGTTGCAGCAGTAGATATTGGTGGAAATATTACAGAATCAATACATAAAATACTTGAAAGAGCTATGATTTCTGCAAAGAGAAACAATTTAATAAAGGAAGAACACTTAGATGAGGGAGCAATAATTGGAGCAACAAAAGATGCTATAATGCAAGTCATTAATAGATGTAATGGTCAAAGTGTAGGTGGAAAAATAGGAATTGCAAGAAAAGGTGAGCATATTTGTGTTTGTATATTTTTGAGTATTGGATTGTTACATTTAGATGAGGTAGTAATTGGTATTGGACATAGAGGAATCCCTTTAAGTTAATATAAATTTAAAGCTGACAAACTAATGATTTAGTATGTCAGCTTTAATTTTATGCTAAGTGCATTGAAATATCTAAATAATTCATAGCTTCTTCTTTAGAATAATCCTTAGACAAACATATTTCGTCAACTACGAATTTTTTGGCATTTTTTAATTGTTGTGTTTCACTAGTATTTAATGTACGTTTGCACTTTAAATTTGATAAATTAAAAATTACCTCAGCTAGGTCTCTTAATTTACCAGATTTCATTTTATCATTATTTATAGCCATTCTTTCTTTTGAATTAATAGTTTCTAAGTCCTCTAAAGAACTAGAATTGTCTAATACACCTTTAAATATACTGTCCAATGCTGTAGAATCTGAAATTAATCGTATGTTTGAATTGTCAACTCTACTTGAAGGAAGCATAAGCTTCATTGAATTATTTATAAGATGAATATTATAGAACTTTTGGGTTTCCCCCTGAAATTCTCTTTCTTCAATTACATCTATAACCCCAACACCTTGAACAGGATAAACAATTTTATCCCCAATATTAAACAAAATAAAACACCTCCAAAAATTAATACATTCATATTATAACACTATTTCCTATAAAAATGCAAATTTTTATTTTATCACAGTATTATATTAGAGTCAATTGAAAAAATGTTAATAAATTGTAAAGGTTATAATCGCTCAAAAACAAGGGTTTTTCATAATAATCTAGAAATTATATAGTGTACTTTTAAAGTAAAGGAGAGATATATATATGATAGT
>CAMNZV010000295.1 GCA_946575275.1 uncultured Clostridium sp.
GAAAGCTGTGTTATTAGCTCTTGAAGTAATATATCCATACTTCTTAACAAAGCTATCATATCTACTATTTAGAACAGCTTGTTTTTCCTTTAATTCTGTTTTAGTACATCCATTAGTTTGAATATCAATGATTTCTCTTGTAATCTCTCTAATACCCTGAAGCCCTTTAATTCGTTCTAAGGTTTTACCTGTTTCATCAATTCTCCTCATACATGCATTTTCACGATAATATAAATTTTCTCCAACAAAAGTGTATGTGTAATTTCTCACTTTAGGGTCAGCTGGTATTTCGTCTTCTGAATTAGTATCTTCTCTTTCATAACTGCCTATATCAGCATTTAAATTTTCAATAGCTTTATTCAACGCTTCTTTAAGGTCAAAGTTTTCATCATCATTGACTAATGCTGTATATTTACCGCCCTCACCATACATTCTTTGGTCAAAAATCATCTTACCAAGAAGCATATCTGGATTATCAATAAAGTACTCATTTACAGGAACTTTTTCTTCTGTTAATCCTATATGAAGCCAATTAGGTTCATTTACAGATACTCTTTCACGTTTCTGTAAAAAGATAATATCTGTTGTAACATCAGTATTTGCATTAGCTTTAAAAGCTGTGTTCGGAAGTCTTATTGCTCCTATTAAATCAGCTCTTTCAGCAAGATATTTTCTTACTGAACTGTTTTCTTTATCAAGAGTTCCTTTACTTGTAACAAAAGCAACTACTCCTCCTGGTCTTACTTTATCTAAAGCCTTTGCAAAGAAATAATCATGAATTAAAAAGTTATGCTTATCATAATTAGGGTCATGTAGTTTATAATCTCCAAAAGGAACATTCCCAATAGCTACATCAAAGAAGTTATCTGGATAATTACTTTCTTCAAATCCTTGTATTTTAATATTTGCCTTTTGATATAGCTGCTTTGATATTCTTCCTGATATATCATCAAGCTCTACTCCATAAAGTTTTGAACCTTTCATACTTTCTGGTAAGGTTGAAAAGAAATTCCCCACTCCCATAGCTGGCTCTAATATATTACCTGACTTAAATCCAAATTTCTCAATAGCTTTATACATAGCTTCAATAACTATTGGTGAAGTATAGTGAGCATTAGGTGTAGATGCTCTAGCTGATGAATATTCTTCAGGTGTTAATAAAGATTTTAGTTCTGCATATTCGTTATTCCATCCACCAGCATTCATATCAAAAGCTTGTGGCATTCCACCCCATCCAACATACTTTGCTAGTATTTTTTGTTCTTCTGCTATTGCAAATCTATTTTCTTCTTCAATAACCTTTAAAGTTTTAATAGCTTCAACATTATTTCTGAACTTTGTTTTAAGTCCTCCAACTCCAATTTCGTCTTCTGGGCTATATTTATAATTTATAGGTTTATGTTTTTCTGTAGCTGCCTTTTCCTCATTTGTTTTAACTTCTTCCAAAACAGTATCTTCTTCATTACTTGTATCTTTTTTATTTTCTGGCATTAAAAAAGAGCCACCATTAAGTGACTCAATAAAGTTCGTTTGTATTTTATTATCTATCTGATTTGGTACACTATCTCCAATAGAACTATTTCTTCTGCTGTCTGTTTCACTTGTTCCCTGTACTTGAAGCTCTCCATGGTGTTCTCTGGATTTTTTATTGGATTTGTCTTCAATATCTGTTCCATTATTAGCTCCAATTTCCCATAGGCTTCCTTGTTCACCTTGTGCATTGTCGGCATCAGTTCCCCCTTTGCCAAAAGTAAGCTGTATCTGTTCGGATGATTTTCCTTCAGATAATTCAGTGCCATCTGTCCATACTTCCCTAATGGCTTCTCGTCTGCTTCCTTGTCCTTGGATATTTGAATCTCTGGATAATATATTTCCTCTACTTCCTTGTAATTCATTGCTAATGCTTCTTTCATTATTCCTTTCACTCCTTTTTTCTCTAATAATTAGGTTTACTTCACTTTCAATTTCTCTTAGAATTTCTTGGGATATACTACATACTGCATTGCCTAAACGTAAAGTAAGTGGCAATGTGTTAAAATGTGTAATTAATCTAAAACTGTTATCATCATTATAAATAAGAGAATCTATACCACATCTTTTAACTACCATATAATGACTACTTTCTATAATAGTTTGAGCAAAACAACTTATAAGTCCCTCTATAGGTAAATCTTGAAGCCATGTATTTTGGGTATCATTTTCAAAATCTGCAAAGCTATTTTCAAGATTTGCATTCACCTTCATTTCAACTAATTCTCCAATTAAACCATCTAAATCATTATATGAAAAGTCATATTTTTTATTAAGCTTGTCTATAAGTAAAGGGGTAGTATTATCATTTAAACTCCACAGTTTAGGAACTGTATGTGTCTCACCATTAGTGTCTTTAACATCAAATAAGTATTCAAGCTTTAAACTTGGCTTAGAAGTATCAAAAACTGCAATACTCCTTGTTCCTCTATTGATATACCTTCCTATCTTTCTATTCCAAATTTCCATATTAGCAACCATTGTTGCATCAGGTCTTTGAGCATAAATTAAAATAGCATTATCAAAATTATACTTATAAATCCTTGCTGCAAAAGTTAAAAAGTCTTTCCATTCCTTTTTACTTCCTGTTACAATATAAGTTATCTTTTCATAAATTTCTTTTACTTCTTTGAATCTACTCATTCAAAACCTCCTTCCTTTGTGACTTGAAATATAATTCCAAAGCTTTTTCAATAACATCTTCAATTTCAGGCTGTTTAGTTTCTGGTGTAAAGAATTTACTGATAAGCTTAGGTTTCAATTTAATAAGTGTTGGCTTATTTACTTTTTGCTTCTTATTTAATTCTCCTGAAAGAATTGCATAAGCTGTTTCTTCATCTAACT
>CAMNZV010000296.1 GCA_946575275.1 uncultured Clostridium sp.
CTCTAGAAGAAATCTAGAATTAACAGAAAGCATAAGGGATAAAAACAAAAAAGGTTCCTTGCTTTGGGTATTAGACAAAACAGCTACAGCTATGGGAGGTAGAGCCCTTAAAAAATACATTGATGAACCATTAATAATAAAAAAAGAAATTGAAAATAGGTTAGATGCTGTAGAGGAGTTATTTAATGAGGTATCATTAAATGATGATTTAAGGGAATTACTTAAGAATATTTATGATATTGAAAGAATTGTAGGTAAAGTTGCAAGCTTAAATGTTAATGGTAAGGATATGATTTCTCTTAAATCCTCCCTTGAAAAAATACCTGAAATTAAAAAGCTTTTAAAAAACTTTAAAAGACCATTACTTGTAGATTACGAAAAAAAAATAGATGATTTAAAAGATATTAAGGATTTACTAGAAAATGCTATTTATGAAGAGCCTTCTATGACTATAAAAGAAGGTAACATTATAAAGGATGGTTATAATAGAGAGGTAGACGAATTAAGACAGGCGAAAAGTCATGGCAAGGAATGGATAGCTTCCCTTGAACAAAGTGAAAGGGAAATTACAGGAATAAAATCACTTAAGGTTGGGTATAATAAAATTTTTGGATACTATATTGAAATAACAAAATCTAACTATGCCCAAATACCTGAAGGTAGATATATTAGAAAGCAAACATTAGCTAATGCAGAAAGGTTTATAACATCTGATCTAAAGGAAATGGAAGATAAGATACTTGGTGCACAGGAAAATCTAATAAACCTAGAATACCAGCTTTTTGTAGAAATACGAAATAAAATAGAAAGTCAAATATCTAGATTAAAACAAACAGCTAGAATTATTGGTAACCTAGACTGCTTGTCAACTCTAGCATTAGTTGCACTAGAAAATGATTATGTTAAACCAACTCTAAATGATAATGGTTTAATAGAAATTATAGATGGACGCCATGCTGTTGTTGAAAAGGTAATAGGCACAGGTGAATTTGTTTCAAATGATACAATTCTTAACAATGATGACAAGGAACTATTACTTATAACAGGCCCTAATATGGCAGGTAAATCTACATATATGAGACAGGTTGCTATAATTACCCTTCTTGCACAAATAGGTTCCTTTGTTCCAGCTAAAGGTGCCAATATTTCAATTTGTGATAAAATATTTACAAGAATAGGTGCTTCAGATGATTTAGCAGGTGGAAAATCAACCTTTATGGTTGAAATGTGGGAGGTATCTAATATCCTTAAGAATGCTACATCTAATAGCTTGGTACTACTTGATGAGGTTGGACGTGGAACCTCAACCTATGATGGACTTAGTATAGCTTGGTCAGTAATTGAATATATTACAAAAACTAAAAAATTAAAATGTAAAACTTTATTTGCAACTCATTACCATGAATTAACTAAGCTTGAAGAGGAGATACATGGTGTTAAAAATTATTCCGTTGCAGTTAAGGAAATTGACAATAATGTTATATTTTTAAGAAAAATAATAGAAGGTAGTGCAGATCAATCCTATGGAATTGAAGTTGCAAAGCTTGCAGGTCTTCCAGATAAGGTTATAAATCGTGCAAAAGAAATACTCCAAGGACTTGAAAAAAATTATAGCCTAAATAAAGAAATTTCACCTCGAAAGGTTTTAGAAAAACCTAAAGCTAAGGATAATTATCAGCTAGATTTTAGTGCAATAGAAAAGGATAATTTTATTAATGAAATTTCTGAATTTGACATATTAAATATGACACCAATGGATGCAATGAATACATTAAACAAAGTTATAAAGAAAGCTAAAGGATTAAAATAATAAGGTGGTGCTTTAAATGAAAAGAATAAATTTACTTGATGAAGATACATCAAATAAAATAGCAGCTGGAGAAGTTATAGAAGGACCATCATCTGTAGTTAAGGAGCTTATAGAAAATAGCATAGATGCTAATGCAAAAAATATTACTATTGAAATTATTGACGGAGGTACAACTCTTATAAAAATTATAGATGATGGGGATGGTATACATAAAGATGATATAGAAAAAGCATTTTTACCTCATGCCACAAGTAAAATTAAAGATTCACAGGATATTTATAATATACAAACCTTAGGTTTTAGAGGGGAGGCGCTACCATCTATATCCTCTGTTAGCAAAGTAAACTTAAAATCAAAGGTATCAAATGAGGATTTTGGTCAAGAATTAATAATTGAAGGTGGAAAAATATTATCTAATAAGGAGTGTGGTGTAAATAAAGGTACTACAATTGAAGTGCACAATTTATTTTACAATGTTCCTGCTAGAAAAAAGTTTTTAAAAAGTATATCAAGAGAAGCTTCAATAATAACTGACATTGTAAATAGAATTGCAATAGCTAATTCAAATATATCCTTTAAATTATTAAATGGTCAAAAAAAGTCCTTAAATACTTATGGTAATTCAAAACTATCAGATACACTTAGAACTATTTATGGTAAAAACATAAGTGAAAGCTTAATATATTTTGAAAATGCTGATGATACTATGACCATATATGGCTACATTGGAAAAGAGGAAATTGCAAGGGGATCTAGAAATAATCAAAGTATTTATGTAAATGGTAGATATATTAAAAACAAAACTATTACAGCAGCTGTTGAAAATGCTTTTAAATCCTTTAGTACTGTAAATAAATTTCCTTTTTTCGTGTTGTTCATTGAAATATATCCAGAGCTTGTAGATGTTAATATTCATCCAACAAAGGCGGAAATAAAATTTGCAGATGATAGAAATATGTTTTCTAAAATATTTCATATAGTACATGATGCATTAAAAAAAGAAGTATTTGATACCTTTGAAATTAATAATAATGAAGAAGACAGTATAACACCTTCA
>CAMNZV010000297.1 GCA_946575275.1 uncultured Clostridium sp.
TTTATCATCTCCTATTCTTTCGATTAATACATTCTATTCTAAATGTTCCTTTTTTGTTCAACATCTTCACATAAGTTTTCAAGCTTTAAGAATATTTTTTTATATTCTTTTTTAATTATGTTGTTGAATAATAATTCCTTGTAGGATAAATTGTCTATATCAATATAAATAATATCTTTTATATTTTCACCGTAGATTTTATATAAAATTGCTTTTAGAGATATGTTAATTTTTTTATAAAGCTCATTATCCCCTAAATTCCAATTATAAATATCTTTATTTGTTTTTTCAATTATTCCATATAATTGATATAATAAATTTAATTCTGATAAGGTAAATTCATTGCCTAAAGATGCAATTTTATTTGCATAATCTTTATTTACAGGTAATAAGTAAAGATAATTATTAGCTTCATTGTTGTCATTTATTAATCTAATACTTTGAAAAATAGCTGTAACTATATCAAGTCTTATGGTATTTGCATTAATACACTTTTCTTTCCTTCTGAAACCTTCTTCATACTTTCTATTCTCATTTACCCTTAAATGTTCTTCATATATTTGTTTTTTATGCATTTTAGAACTAATAATGTAGCTAAATAATGCTCCAAGCAATGAACCTGCAATTATTGATACTGCAGATATTATTGATGTTATTACAGGAATTGGCACAAATTTCACTCCTAACTTATTGTAAATACAATCCAAAAAATATGACTAATATTAATTAGCATGTACGTTATTAATCCTAATGTTACTATATACTTTGATACTTTTAGTTGGTATAAATTAGCCTGTTTTAATCTTATTAATAGAACAATAATAAGAAAAAGAACACACACACCTTTTGTTAATATTGTTAAAAATTCATTATTAATTATATTCTTCATGAAAAAATTACCTTCATAAAAATCTCCCGTATTAATAAGATAAAATGTGAAAATTATATCTGTTATATTTAATAAATAAATTAATAAAAATTTATATTTAATGTCCTTGTAAAAATTTAATTTTCCCATGTATTACACTCCTAAATTTATTCTCTTATGTTTTAATTATTTCCACAGATATTTATTTTATTCACCTTACAAATATTATATTATTCATAATATGCCATTGTATTGCCATCATTCATTATGTATAATTTATTGTATTACATATATTAAGGAGCAGAACTTATGTTTGGTTATATTACTCCATTAAGACCCGAACTTAAAATAAAGGACTATTCAGTCTTTCAGAGTTATTATTGTGGAGTCTGTATTAGCATCAAAAAGCAATTTGGAAATGTACCTAGAGCCTTATTAAACTATGATATGACTTTTTTAGCCCTCTTATTAGATGGTTTATCTAACAGGAAAACTTCTGGCAAGGTTATTAGATGCGTTGCGCACCCCTTAAAGAAGAAAACTATCTTTATAAATAATGATGCTATTGACTATGCAGCTCAAATGAATGTTTCATTAACTAACTTTAAAATACTAGATGATATTAACGATGATAACTCCATAAAAAGTAAATCATTATCATTAATTCTATCCCCATATAATAAAAAGTTTTCTAATAAAATTAAGAGTATTAATGATATAATTAAATCTAACCTTAGTGTTTTAACCAATTTGGAGAGAAATAAGAATTTCATATCAATTGATGAGATTTGTGATCCCTTTAGTGTTATTGTTGGTAAAATATTGGAATTATATCCAGGCACATTAGTAAATGATAATGATTATACCCGATCTCTTTTATATAATTTTGGTTATACTTTAGGAAAATGGATATATTTAATAGATGCTTTAGATGATTTAGAAGAAGACATGACTAAAAACAAGTTTAACCCAATAAATTTCTTATATAACGAAGAAAATCTTTCCTATGTAGACCTAAAAAAATCTATCAAGGATAGAATTGAATTTAGTATATTAAATTGTGCATATAATTGCAAAGACCTTCTTGACAATCTTAAATTAACTAAAAATAAAGATATATTAACTAACATTATTTCTCTTGGAATGATGGATAGATATATAAAGATTATAAATGATGACAACAAAGAGAAAGGAAGTGACTTTAATGAATCCATATGAAGTTTTAGGTATTAAACCTGGAGCTAGTTCGGAAGAAATTAAAAGTGCCTATAGAAAATTAGTAAAACAGTATCATCCAGATCAATTTAGAGATAATCCCTTGCAAACCTTAGCAGAGGAAAAATTAGCTGAAATTAACCAAGCTTATGAAATGCTCTCAAATGGAAATACTACAAATTCAAGTTCTAATAATTCAAATTCGTCATATAGTAATGGTAGCACAGCTCAATCTGCGCCTTTAAGGGAGGCTCGCACATATATCCAAAGAAGAAATTTTGCAGCTGCCCAAAATATTTTAAATAGTATAACCAATAAAAATGCAGAGTGGTATTACTTAAATGGTGTAATCCACCTAAACAAAGGCTGGTATGATTCTGCCCTTCAAAATATTCAAAATGCTGTCAATATGGACCCTAATAACTTTGAATATAGACAAACTCTACAGCAATTAAATAACAGAACAAATTCCTATAGTAATCAATACTATAGAACATCAAGAAATAGTGACGATGCCTGTAATTGTTGTTTAAACCTTTGGTGTTTAGATACCTTATGCGAATGTTTTGGTGGAGATTTAATTGGGTGTTGTTAAATTTATTGAAAGGATTTAATAAAAATGAATTCAAAAAAAATATCATATGGTGGTATTGGTACTGCCCTTGGTTTAGTAATTCTATTTTTAACTAGAGTTATTCCAATGAATACATTAACCTTACTTACACTAGCTTCATGTATAATTCCAATTATTA
>CAMNZV010000298.1 GCA_946575275.1 uncultured Clostridium sp.
TTATCCCTAGCAGATGGATATCCTGTAAAAGGGAAAAAGACAACATGCGGTCTTGAAGAGTTGTTCAAAATAGCCGATGAAAATATGTATAAAGATAAAAATAATTATAATAAGGAATCCACTTAGAAATAAAGTCTAAGTGGATTCCTTGTTACTTAAGGTTCTATTCTTTTTAGAATTTCAAGTGTTTTAAAAACAGATGAACAAAATTCTATTTTATCAGCAGATGATAATTTATTAAAATGGCTTTCCATATTATATTTTAATTGTTCCTTTTCAGTATCTAAAAATGATATTCCAAGTGATGTTAACTTTATTAATACAAGTTTTCTGTTGTTTTTATCAATCATACGTTCAACATAGCCTTCCTTTACAAGAGGTGCTACAGCTCTAGTAGTTTGTTCCTTTGATGAGGCAATATATGTTGAAATTTCAGTCATATTAAGGTATTCTTTACCAACTAAAGATATTAATATAAGAAGTTGTGTTTTTGTAAAGTCTATGTTTTTTGTATTAATTGAATTAAGAATAATTTTTTGACAAATAGGAAAAATTTCAAAAATTGCATTAATGGTGTTTTCATCCTTATTCATTTTTATCCCTCCTAAATCTGATTATAATAGCATAAGTTGATTTTTGTCAATAGTTGACTTTTATCAATCAATAAGGTATTATTAAATTAATTTATTATATGAAGGAGTAGATATTTTGAATATGAAAAAAGATAAAAAGGTAAAAAAGCCTTTGATATTTTATTATCTTATAGCTTTTGTAATTATAATTGTATTAAATACATTTGTAGCACCAGTTATAATGGAAAATAGTATTAAAGAAAGTGATTATAGTTCATTTTTAGATAGTTTAGATAATAAAGAAATTAAAGAAGTAAAAATAAAGAATGATACTATTTATTATTCAATAGAAGAGGAAAATAAAGAGGTTACATATAAAACAGGAGCAATTAATGATAATAATCTAGTTGATAGATTATATCAATCTGGAGCTGAGTTTTCAAAAGAAGTACCTAATCAACAATCTACTTTAGTGCAATTTTTATTAAGTTGGATTGTTCCAATTGGTATATTTATTGTTTTGGGGCAGGTATTTAGTAAGAAATTAACTGGATTTATGGGAGCAAATGGTGGTGGACCTTCTGCTATGAGTTTTGGAAAAAGTAATGCTAAGGTATATGTAAAATCATCAACAGGAATTAAGTTTTCAGATGTTGCAGGAGAAGATGAGGCAAAAGAACTTTTAACAGAAATAGTAGATTTCTTACACAATCCAGATAAATATCGAGAAATAGGGGCTTTAATGCCAAAGGGAGCTCTGTTAGTTGGTCCTCCTGGAACTGGGAAGACTTTACTTGCAAAAGCTGTGGCAGGGGAGGCGGAAGTTCCTTTCTTTAGTATATCAGGTTCTGAATTCGTTGAAATGTTTGTAGGTATGGGTGCAGCAAAGGTTAGAGATTTGTTTAAGCAAGCTAACGAAAAGGCGCCATGTATTGTATTTATTGATGAAATTGATACAATAGGTAAAAAGCGTGATGGAAATATTGGTGGAAATGATGAAAGAGAACAAACATTAAATCAACTATTAACGGAAATGGATGGATTTGATGGATCTAAAGGAGTTGTAATACTTGCAGCAACAAATCGTCCTGATGCTTTAGACAAAGCACTTTTAAGGCCTGGAAGATTCGATAGAAGAATACCAGTTGAGTTGCCTGATTTAAAAGGAAGGGAAGAAATTTTAAAGGTTCATGCAAAAAAAATTAAGATTTCTGATGATGTTGATTTTAACCAAATAGCAAGAGCAGCTTCTGGAGCTTCTGGGGCAGAACTTGCAAATATTGTAAATGAGGCTGCTTTAAGGGCTGTAAAGGACAAAAGAAAATTTGCAACACAAGCCGATATGGAAGAAAGCATTGAAGTTGTTATAGCAGGTTATCAAAAGAAGAATAGAGTTCTATCTAATAATGAAAAATTAATAGTTTCTTATCATGAGGTTGGTCATGCACTTGTAGCTGCAAAACAAACAAATTCTGCACCGGTTCACAAGATTACAATTATTCCAAGAACCTCTGGGGCGTTAGGATACACAATGCAAGTGGAGGAAAAGGAACATTTTTTAATGTCTAAGGAGGAACTTGAAAATAAAATTGCAACATTTACTGGTGGAAGAGTTGCAGAAGAATTAATTTTCAATTCAATTACAACTGGAGCATCAAATGATATTGAACAGGCAACTAAGCTTGCAAGAGCAATGATTTGTACCTATGGAATGAATGAAGAGTTTGGAATGGTTTCACTTCAAACTGTATCCAATCAATATTTAGGTGGAGATGCCTCCCTTGCATGCTCATATGAAACTCAAACCATAATAGATAAAAAAGTAATAGAAGAAGTTAAAAATCAATATGAAAAGGCAAAAAACATTCTAGTTGAAAATATAGATAAGCTTCATGAATTGGCAAAGTATCTTTATGAAAATGAAACTATAACAGGTGAGGAATTCATGGAAATACTATCAAAATAAATTAGTAGAGGTGAAGGAATGGAAAATATATTAGAAGAATATGCTTTAAACCAATATAAAAAATGTGAAACAAATTTATCTATTGATGAAAGATTATTTGATGAATATGGAGTTAAAAGAGGTCTAAGAGATAAAAATGGTACTGGGGTTTTGGCAGGCTTAACAAATGTTTCAAATATAATTGCTTATGAAAATGTTAATGGAGAGAAGATTCCGAGAAATGACAGATTATATTATAGAGAATATAAAAGTATATATAAGGAAAAGGACTTTA
>CAMNZV010000299.1 GCA_946575275.1 uncultured Clostridium sp.
ACTGTAATAATCTTGCCATTTCTCCGTTTGCCTTTCCATTCAATATCCTTCACTAGGCAACCCACCACTAAGACTATACAATTCTTTAGGAACTTTGTACTTTAATAATGTTTCTTCTAACTCTTGCTTATTCATGTCAATTATCCACCCTTCGTATTATTAATTTTCTTAATAATTCAGATATTGTTTCATTAAACTCATATTGAATTCCTCCACCTTTTTCACCAAACCAAGGTGCTACTCTACCTGATTCTACCTCAATAAGTTGAAGAACTTCAAATACTGAATATGGTTTATTGTTGGTGCCAATTGGCAATGCTCTATCTGAATATGGTGTCCCTATTGGTGAAACAAATGTACCTCCATCATACCCATATCTGTCAATCAAAGTACCAGGCTTTAATGTAATTTGCGATGAACCTCCATCAAACCCTCTATCTGGTGGCCATATAGGACTTCCATCTGAATTATAAAAATCACCACAGCTATTATGAACCAAAATCATACCCTCTGAAACAAAGTAATTATGATTTCCATAAACCTCTAAATTATATACCTTTATTGGTTCATTTAACTTCTCTATTACTACATCTAAGACATCTACTACTGTGTCATTCTTAGATATTAGTCTATCTCCTATTTCAAGGTCTCCTGCTGCTACCCATCCCTTGCCTTCTACAAAAAATGGATGTTCCTTTGTAGTATTAATTTCCTCTCCATTAATTTTAATATGAACTAATGTATCTGTCTCATTTTCAAAGACTTTTAATACTTTTTTAAGTTCCTTTTCTCCAGTTTCAATATTTAGTGTATACACGTAGTCTCCTACATTAATTTCATCTATTCTTACCTTTCCAACTTCAGTTTCTACTAAAGTATCTTCTGTAAAGCAAGATTGAGTTAATGCAAAAAAGGATAATACTAATTGCGCTGTTCTTACTACTGCTAAATCATAATCACCATTTTCAATTGCATCAAATATACTTTCAACCTGCATTTTACCGCCTATAATTGCTAATATAGGAGCTAATATAAAGCTTATTGCTTTTACTGCACACATCTTATTAATTAAAAATCCTGTAAATACCCCTCTTACTATACCTTCACATACAGACATTAAGCTTTCTCCATTTTGAATTCCACTTACTGCTGTTCTAATTGTATCATAGGCTGTTAATGCAATATTTATAAAATTTAATATTTGCATAACACTTGCACTTCGTATACTACTTAATATATTTGATATTGATTGGGATACTGAAAATTCTCCAATGGAGAAATATCCTGTTGGATCTGTATTATTTACTGGGTCTGCATTTGCATATAAATATTTATGCAAGGATACAGGATCATAGGTTGAACCACTGTACGAATCCATACTTATAAAAGTTCCAGTTGATGGATTCATATATCTAGCTCTTAAATAATAGAAGCCCGTATTAACATCATATTGTTCACCTACATATAAATAATTATTTTCTGTATTGCCTTCTTTTTCTATTAAGTTTCCAAAAGCATCAAAACTATAGCTATCAGTAATATCTCCAGCTTTATTAGTTATTCCCCTAATGGTTCCTTGTCCATCATAAATGTAATAGCCAAGCCCATTTTTATCTTCAAGACTTATTAATTCTTCTCCAATAGTATAAAAGGTTTTTAGACTATTGTCTTCATTAAGTTCTGCTATAACCTGTGCTAAGATAAGGTTTGTATCAACTAAATATTTAATTGTATTTACCTCATTTACAATCTTCTCTATTCTATTTCCCTCAAAATCATATTTATAGGATTCTACTGTAACATCGGCACCACTTGATATTGTAGCTCTTTCTAATTTTCCTTCTTTATTATAGGTATAAGTATAATTCTTTTCACCACCATTTTGTGAGATTAAGTTTCCATTTTTATCATACTCATAATTAATTGTATACTGTGGATTTATCTCTTTGGTAATGGCATTTAACTCATTATACTCATATTTTGTAATAACCCCATTTTCATTTTTTAGTGTTCTATTTCCTACTGCATCATAAGCGTAAATAGTAGTTATAGTTTCATTATTCTTTGTTCTTATTTCCTTTGTCAATCTATATAGCTCATCATATTCATAGGTAACTACAGTATCAAGCTCTTTAATTTTTAATCTTTCACTTGCCTTGCCTAGAGTATATTCATAGCTTGCAATAATATTGTTATTCTTATCCTTTGTAATTTCTTTAATTAATCTGTTTAAATTATCATATTCATAGGACATTGTAATTCCATTAGCATATTTTACTGCAGTTCTATTTCCTAAATTATCATATTCGTAAACTGTAGCTTCACCATTTTTAGAAATTACTCTTGTAACTCTATCTAATATATCATAATTAAATTCTGTATTCCCATAAGGTGTAACAGTTTTTGTAAGTCTTCCACAATTGTCATATTCATATTTTAATGTAATATTGCTTGGAAGTTTCTTTTCAACTAATTTACCTAATACATTATATTTATAGATTGTTAAACCATCTTTATTTTTAACAGATTCAATTGCTCCATTTAAATTATAGGTATACTCTGTTACGTTATTATTTATTACCTTTTTAACTAATTGATTATTATCATTATAAGAGTAATTACATATAACTCCCTCATAATCCTTTGTGGAAATTACATTTCCTACCTCATCATAGGTTATAGTAGCTTCTAATCCATTTGCTATAACTGTTTTAATAACTCTACCTTCTCTATCGTATTCATAAGAGGTTTTGTTACCTAAGGCATCAAATACTGCTGTTAATTCTGAAGCACTATTATACTCATA
>CAMNZV010000300.1 GCA_946575275.1 uncultured Clostridium sp.
TTCCATTCTTTTCGCTCAAAAAAACTTACTTAATAAAAAGAATTGCTGGTTTTTACTTATATATCTGTTCAATTTTCAAAGATCCATTTTGGTCATTTCTTGACCGCCATATTATAATATCATCTAACTTTTTATGTGTCAACAAGTTTAATTAATTTTATTATACTTTTTTTATTTCCTGTTAACACTTACGTCTTGACGACAGGTATTATCATATCATTATTTTAACTTATATCAATCCACCTTTATCTTATTATTTGAGTTTATATTTGTTATTCTCTATATTATTCTATAATACTCTAAATATTGCATATTGATACACCAGGAAATGTTTAATTTATATTAACACATTATTCACACTAATGTCACAAAATATGGGTGTAATTACCCCCTACAAACTTTACTCTTTTTTTATTTTCTTTTACTATATATATAATAAGATTTTTTTGGAGGATTAATCATGAGAAATAAAATAATTTCACTATTACTCATAACATCATCTTTTTTTCTAGTTGGATGTAATGAAACTACAACTAAAGATACAACCCCTAAACAAACCCCTACAGTAACATCAACAAATTCTGAAAACTTCCAAACACCATTTATATTAACTGAAGAAACTTTATATCCTTCTTCTTTTATATTAGACAATAACACTCTTGTATTCCCAAATCCAGATGACAATAATAAGATTTCATTAATTAATACAACACTACCAACTAATCATATTGAGAATAAAGACATAACTTCCTTTGCAGAATATTCAACATATACTATATCTAAAGCAAATGGTCTTTATTATTTTGCAGATGATTCAAATGGAGATTGTTTAGCCTCTATAGACATGTCCACAAAAAATTATAAAAAGTTAAGCAATACTAAGGTTACTAATCTTATTGCCACTAATAGTTACTTATTTTACATAAATAAAGGTGATTATAAAAAGCTATCTTCTTTTGAAATTTCTACTGGAAAGGAATTTCTACTATCAAATGATAGAGTAGGAAAATTCATAATTAATGGTGATAACATAATCTACCAAAATGTTTCTGATTCTTCAAAACTTTATACAGTTAAAAAAGATGGGACAAATAACAAAAAATTAGCAGATTTTTCTGTAGAAAGTTTTATTATTTACAATAATATGATACTTGCTATAAATTCATCTGATAACAATAATCTTTATTCAATTGATTCAGCTACATTAAATTATAATAGACTTAAGATAATGAATGGTGAGAACCTAAAGATATTTAATAATAAGATATATTATTTAGATTTAAATGACGGAAAGTATTTAAATTCATTAGCAGTTGACTTAGATAAAAATACTGCAACTAGTACATTAATATATAAAGAAGGTGTTAATGATTATTTTCCTTCTGATAATTCTATCTTTATTGAACGCTCTGTAAATATAAATAATACATATGTTTATATCTTAAATAATGCAAAATAGCAAAAGAAGATGACACCTGAAAGCAAGTGTCATCTTTTCTCTATTTTAATGAATTAACTATTTCTTTAAACTTATTTCCCCTAGCTGCAAAATTTGGGAACATATCAAAGGATGCACAGGCAGGAGATAATGTAATAACATCACCTTCTTTTGAAAGCTCCCTTGCCTTATCAACAGCTTCCTCTAAGGTACTTACCTCATATATTGGTATATTAACTCCCTTTTCTTGCTGTAATTTCTTAAATGATTCTTTGATTTTTTCCTTAGTTGCGCCTAAAAGTATTAGATGTCTGATATATGTATATCCTTCAAAAGCTAATGGTTCAAAAGGTATATTTTTATCATATCCACCTGCAATTAGTATTACTTCTTTTTCAAATGCTTTTAACCCTGCCAATGTTCTTGTTGGACTTGATGCTATTGAATCATTATAATATTTTGTTCCATCCAATTCTCTAACTAGTTCACACCTGTGCTCAACACCTGTAAAAGAGTATGCAACCTTTTGCATTGTTTCCCTGCTTACATCATCCTTTGTTGCTGCAAAAGCTGCTAAATAATTTTCTACATTATGGATACCTTTAATTATTATATTATCCTTATTGCATATTTCTTGTCCATCCATATATAGTTTGTTATCACTATAATAAGTACCATTTTCCAATTTAGTTTTAGAGCTAAATTCCCTCACACTTCCCTTAGCTTCCTTTATAAATCCTTCAGTTATTTCATTTTCCTTGTTTACTACAAGTATGTCATTTTTATTTTGATATAGAAAAACATTTTTCTTAGCATCAATGTATTCTTGCATATCTTTATGCATATCCAAATGATTAGGTGATAAATTAGTACATACTGCAACCTCTATAGGTAAATTCATAGTCATTAATTGAAAGCTTGATAGTTCTAAAACTACCATATCATCTTTATTTATTTCTTCTATCCTTGTAAATAATGGTGTTCCTATATTTCCACCAACCCAGGTTTTATATCCTTCTTCCTTTAATAGGTTATAAATAATAGTTGTTGTTGTTGTTTTTCCATCACTACCTGTTATTCCATATATCTTTCCTTTGCAATATCTAACAAACTCCTCCATTTCAGAGGTTATATAAGCCCCTTCTTTTTTTGCTTTAACTAAAACATCTGCATCTATTCTCATAGATGGACTTTTAAATATTACATCAAATCCCCTTACATTATTTAAATAACCATCACCTAAATATAATTTCACTCCCTTATTACTAAAATCTGATGCAACTTCTGAAAGCTCTTCTTTTGTCCTTTTATCAAAAGCTGAAACTGTAGCCCCTAATTTTAATAAATAATTTATTAAAGGAATATTAG
>CAMNZV010000301.1 GCA_946575275.1 uncultured Clostridium sp.
TCAAATTACAAATGTACATAGGAGGAATTAAAATGATAAAGTTAATTGCAGCAGATATGGATGGAACATTATTAAACTCTAAACATGAAATATCAAAGGAAAATAGGGATTCTATAAATAAGGCTAAGGAAAATGGAATAGTCTTTTCAATAGCAACTGGACGTAGATATGAAGATGTGTTACCTGTCTTAAAAGAAAATAATATAAAATGTCAATGTATTGTAATGAATGGTGGAGAATACAGAGATGAAGATGGGAAAATATTAGATAAAATATATTTACCAAAGGAAAAAGCAAGAGAAGTTTTAGATATAATTAAAGTAAAAGGTTTAGATATTGAGATATATACAGACAGGGGGTTATATAGTACAAATTCAAAGGAGGAGGCTATAAAACAAACAGCATTAAGAATAATGGCAACTAATGAAGGTGTGAAATACGAAGATGCTTTAAAGATAGCATATTCTCATAGTCATTTTAAAGAATTAAACTATATTACAGATATAGATGAGTTTTTAAATAGTGATATTAATATTGGTAAGTTTGTAATATTTTTTGAAACAGTTGAAGAAACTAATAATACAAAAGAGGCTTTAAAGGGTGTAAAAGATATTGCTGTGTCAGGAAGTTTTGGTAGAAACATAGAAATTAATCATGTAGATGCTCAAAAGGGATTTATATTATCTAAGGTTATAGAAAAACTTGGATTTAATAAAGAAGAGGTTGCAGTAATGGGAGATAGTTATAATGATTATACTATGTTTACTGAATTTATAGAAACCTATGCAATGGGTAATGCAGTAGAGGATATTAAAAATATAGCAAAATATATAACAGATACATGTGATAATGGAGGAGTTTCAAAGGCAATTGAAAAAATAATCATAGATAATAAATAATATCGGAGGCAGATATTTTGTTTAAATTAATAAGGTTTTTAAGACCTTTCAAAAAGGAATGTATTCTAGGTCCATTATTTAAATTGTTTGAAGCTATTTTAGAATTAATACTTCCTACAATTATGGCCTTGGTTATAAATAATGGTGTAATGACTGGAGATAAGAATTACATAATTAAAATGGGAATTGTTATGGCAATAATGACTATTTTAGGGTTCTCCTCTTCTCTTGTATGTCAAAGATATGCAGCATATGCATCCCAAGGAGTTGGAACTAATTTAAGAAATGAATTATTTCAAAAGATAAATGCCTTTTCATATATAGAATTAGATAAATTTAAAACATCTTCCTTGGTAAATAGAATAACTAATGATGTTAATCAAATTCAAGTGGCAGTAGCAATGTTAATAAGACTTGTAGTTAGAGCACCATTTATTTTTATTGGGGCTATTGTTATGGCAATGATTTTAGATTTAAAATTATCCTTAGTATTAATAGGAACAGTACCAATTTTTGCAGGTGTTTTATACTTTTTTATTGTAAAAACAGCGCCGTTATACAAAATATATCAAAGAAAATTAGATAACCTTGCCCTAAGGCTTAGAGAAAACTTGGGTGGGGTTAGAGTTATTAGAGCATTTACCTCAACAAAATATGAAGAAAATAGATTTCGAAAAGATAACAATGATTTATATAGTTTTGGGGTTTCTATTATTAAAATTTCTTCATTGTTAAATCCAATTACATCTTTAATTATGAACTGTGCAATTATTATTTTATTATGGGTTGGAGCAATACATATTAACCATGGAAGGCTTAGTTCTGGTACAATAATTGCCCTTATTAATTATGTAACTCAAATATTATATGCTATGACTGTGGTGTCAAATTTAATTGTTTTATTTACCAAGGCTGAAGCATCTGCCCTTAGAATAAATCAGGTTCTTGAAACTAACCCTTCAATAATTGGAGGAGAATTATCATTAAATAGAAATGATACTAAATCAATAGTAGAATTTAAAAATGTGTATTTTAAATATAATAGTACAGGTGATGATGCTTTAGCTAATATTAATATTAATGTTAATGGGGGAGAAACTATAGGATTAATTGGTGGAACAGGGTCTGGTAAATCTACATTTATAAACTTAATTGGTAGGTTTTACGATGTAACAAAGGGTGAAGTTTTAGTTAAGGGGATAAATGTTAAGAAATATAACATTAAAGAGTTAAGAGAAATTATAGGAATTGTTCCACAAAAAATTGAACTTTTTACGGGAACAATAAAAGAAAATATTTCCTTAGGTAGGCAGGATTTATCATTAGAAGATATAATAAAAGCAGCAAAGATGGCAGAAGCCTATGAATTTATAAATGACCTGCCAGAGGGATTTGATTCTAAGGTTAATAGAGGAGGGACAAATTTTTCGGGAGGTCAAAAGCAACGAATTGCAATTGCAAGAGCCTTAGTTAAAAATCCGAAAATTTTAATATTAGATGATTCTTCTAGTGCTTTAGATTTGGCAACAGATAAGGTTATTAGAAATTCTATTAGCGAGATTAGCAAAGATAAGGTTGTCTTTATAATTTCCCAAAGGACAAATTCACTTATTAATTGTGATAAAATTATGGTTTTTGATGATGGTATAGTTGAAGCTATAGGTACTCACCAAGAATTATTAAATATAAGTAAGGTATATAAAGAAATATACCTATCACAAACATCAAAGGAGGATTAATTATGAAAAGGCTATTTTTTTATATATTAAAAAATAAAGTTCTCCTAATACTTTCAATATTAAGTGCAATAATATCAGTAGCCTTTAGTCTACTAGGTCCAATAATTATTGGAGAAGCAATAGATAATATGATAGGTGAAAATAATGTTAATATTTTAATTATA
>CAMNZV010000302.1 GCA_946575275.1 uncultured Clostridium sp.
TTCGATGAAAGTAAAGGAATAAAGTTTTCAACCTATGCTTCAATTAGAATTAGGGGTTCTATTATTGATGAAATAAGAAAAAATAGACCAATATCTAAGGGAGCCATGGATAAACTAAGCAAATATAATGCTGTTGTTGAAAAACTACAAAAAAAACTTTTAAGAGAACCAACAAATGATGAAATTGCAAAGGAACTTAAAATGTCATTAAGTGATGTTGGTGAAATAGAAAATTACATAAATTATATTTCCGTTATTTCCTTAGAGGATATATTGTTTTCAGATGACGAAGAAATTACATTAATGAATGTAATAGAAGACAAAAAAAGCACAAAACCAGAGGATAACATTGAAAATATAGAAAAGTTAGATATATTAGTTAAAGCTATAGAAATTTTAAATGAAAAAGACAGGACAGTTTTAAATTTATATTATTATGAAGGATTAACTTTAAAGGAAATTGGTAAAATACTTGAGATTTCAGAATCTAGAGTTTGTCAATTACATGGCAGGGCAATTAGAAATCTTAGTGAGAATATGAAAAAGTTAAACTACATATAAAGGGGAACATATGGCAATAATATTAATAATATTCGGAATTACTTTAATAATTGTTAACATAAAAGCCATAAATAAGAAGGAAAATTCATTTGGTAATATGTTAAAATATAAAAAGGAAGATATTTCAGAAGTTCAAATTGAAATAGGTCAAATAAGACAGGATGTTGCAGAAAGTTTAACTGAAATGCAGCAAGAAATATTAGAATTAAAGAATTTAATAAAGGAAAAAAAAGAACTTCAAGAAGAGGCAAAAATAGAGGAAAATTCTTTTGATAAAAAATCACAAATTATAAAACTTATTAAAGAAGGCTATTCGGAGGATGAAATTTGCAATAAATTATCTTTAGGTAAGGGGGAAGTATTATTAGTAAAAAATTTATTCAAGTAATAAAGAAAGTAATTAATACTATATGTGATTCTAAGGTACTTCTTGGCATTGGAATAGGTTTAGTCCTAGGGGTAATATTTATGTTTGGATACAAAAGTTCAATGAGTTTATCAGATTCTCAAATTGAAGAGAAGGCTAGAGCTTTGGGCATGCATACAGAGGAAGATTGTAAAGTTATTTTTGGAAAGGATGGAGAAAATAAATGATAAGAAGTCTTTATACAACAGTATCAGGTATGATAACACTTGAAAATAAACAAAATACAATTACAAATAATATGGCAAATGCAAATACAGTAGGATTTAAATCAGATGACTTAATATTAAAAAGCTTTCCAGAGGTAATGCTACAAAATAGAGATAAAATTTCAAATGGGAAAAATGTAGTGAATAAGCTTGGAACATTAAGTTTAGGAACAAAAATAGATGAAGTAAATACAAAGTTTACCCAAGGAGATTTTAAAGAAACAGGAAAGAAGACTGATATGTCAATAGATGGTAGAGGTTTTTTCATGGTTCAAAGTGGGGATAATGTATTATACACTAGGGATGGAAATTTCAAGGTGAATACAGATGGATTATTAATAACAACTACAGGAGACAGAGTTCTTGGAACTAATGCTGCAGGTAATCTTGAACCTATTTATGTTGGAAATTCAGAGTTTAAGATAGATAATAATAACAATGTTCAAATAGATGGAGTATCAACCCAAAGAATTGCAACAGCAGACTTTGATGATTATAATACCTTAGTAAAGGTAGGGGATAACTACTATCAAGGAGAAAATCCTATAACCAATTCAAATATAGCAATTAGGCAGGGATTTACAGAAAGCTCTAATGTAAACATAACAAATGAAATGGTAAATATGATGACTACAATGAGAAATTTTGAAACTAATCAAAAAATATTAAATATGATTGATGGAACTTTAGAAAAAGCAGCCAACAAAGTAGGGCAGGTATAATTAGTTAAGGAGGAAAAATTCATGTTAAGAACCTTATGGACTAGTAAAACAGGAATGAATGCAAATCAAGAAAGACTTGATGTTATAAGTAACAATTTAGCTAATTCAACAACAACTGGATATAAAAAAGTTGAAATTGGATTTAAAGATTTATTAAGCGAATCTTTAGATAGAAGGGGATATCCAATATATGATAAGACTTCAATAATGGGTACAGGTGCAAGAACTACAGCTTGGTATAGGGATAGTACTCAAGGCAATCTTCAAGCAACTGAGGTAGCAACAGATTTTGCAATTGATGGTGCAGGACAATATTTTAGAGTGACAAAAAATGATGGATCAAAGGCATATACAAGAGATGGAGCCTTTAAAATAGATTCACAGGGTACATTAGTTACAACTACTGCTAACAAGGTAGATATAGAATATGTACAAGGTAGAAATGAAGGAAATACAGTATTTAAAGATGATACTCTAATGATAGATACAGAAGGTAATGTATATAATAAGGAAGGGGATACCTATAATATAGTAGGTAAAATAAACCTATATACAGCAGTAGGAGATACAGCCTTTAATTCAACAGGGGATAATTTATTTTTACCTTCAGATGATGCAAATATAACAGTAGTTCCTGCTGATGAAACAAGAATATATCAAGGATATTTAGAAGGATCTAATGTTGATGTAGCTCAAGAAATGACAGATATGATAGTAACACAAAGAGCTTTCCAATTAAGCTCTAAAGCGCTACAAACAGCAGATGATATGTGGGGAATGATTAATAATTTAAGAAGCTAAAAAAACTAGAAATTGCAAAATGCAATTTCTAGTTTTTTTAGCTTAACATAGTGTTAGTTAATGGTGGGATAACTTGTGTCTTTCT
>CAMNZV010000303.1 GCA_946575275.1 uncultured Clostridium sp.
TTTGGGAAATGACCTTGAAAGAAGGGTTCGTTAATAGTTACATTTTTATAGCCTTTAACACTTTTTCCTTCTACATATTCAGTTATTCTATCAACTAATAAGAAAGGATATCTATGAGGTAATATTTCTAAAATTTCTTTTATTTCCATTATTAACTCTCCTTTATTTTAAATAACGGCTGGCCGTATTCTACCATATCTCCGTCTTTAACTAGTATTTCTTTAACTGTTCCATTGTAGTCACTTTCAATTTCATTCATTAGCTTCATAGCTTCAATTATACATAAAGTTTTACCTTTATTAATTTCTTCTCCAACTGATACAAATGATGGTTTATCAGGTCCTTCTGAACTATAAAATGTACCAACCATTGGTGCTGTTATTATTTTACAGGATAAATCTTCTTCTATTTTGCTTTCACTATTTACAATAATGTTAGCTGGTTTTGGTTCTTCTGTATAAGAAGGACTATCATTATTTAGTATAGGTTCTGAAGTTTTTGTAACAACCTCGCCATTTATAGGTCTAACTAATGATTTATCCATTTTTAAATGACCATCTTTAGTTTCATATTCAAAGTATGATAGGCTTGAATTATCTACCCTATCTATTACTTCCTTAATCCCATTAAAATCCATAATGTTATACCTCCTAAATCTTATTCCCACTTTTTAAATAATAAGGTTGCGTTATGTCCACCAAACCCAAGAGAATTTGATAATGTATATTTAAGTTCAATACTTCTTCCTTCATTTGGAACATAATCTAGATCCAATTCTTCATCCTTTACCTTATAACCTATAGTAGGTGGAACAAAACCATCTTGCATTGCCTTTATACATGCTACTGCTTCAATAGCACCTGCACCTCCAAGTAAATGTCCAGTCATTGATTTTGTTGATGATATTGGAATTTTATAAGCATTTTCACCAAATGCCTTTTTAATTGCAAAGGTTTCATATCTATCATTTAATTCTGTAGATGTTCCATGAGCATTAATGTAGGAAACATCAGACATATTAATGCCAGCTTCCTCTATTGCAAGAGTCATTGCATCAGCTGCACCTTCTCCTTCTGGATGTGGAGAGGTAATATGATAAGCATCACAAGTTGTTCCATACCCTACTATTTCACCTAGGATATTTGCACCTCTTTTTAATGCACCCTCTAAGGTTTCAAGAACTAATACAGCCCCACCTTCTCCTATAACAAATCCATTTCTTTCTTTGTCAAAAGGAATTGATGATCTTAGCTTATCATTACTTGGATTTAATGCCTTCATTCCAGAAAACCCACCAACACCCATATAACATATTGGAGCTTCTGTACTTCCAGCTAACATATAATCAGCATACCCATCCTTAATTAACCTAAAGGCTTCACCAATGCTATTGTTACCAGTTGCACATGCAGTAACCATTGATGTGCAAGGTCCCTTTAATCCATATCTAATTGCTACATTTCCTGCACTTAAATTAATAATTGTCATTGGTATAAAAAATGGTGATACTCTTTTTTTATTGCTTAATGCAACTTTACTTATATCCTTTTCCATTGTAGATAAACCACCTACACCAGAACCAATATAAACACCAAATCTTTTTTTATTAACTTTTTCCAAATCAATTTTTGAATTTTTAATAGCTTCATCTGCACAAGCTATAGCAAAATGAGCATATCTATCTAATCTCTTTGCCTCTTTTTTATCCATAACAGTTTCTGGATCAAAATCTTTTACTTCTCCTGCAATTTTCACTTCATAATGTTCAGTATCTACATTTTTAATAAAATCTATTCCTGATACACCATTTTTTAAATTATTCCAATAGGTTTCAACATTATTGCCAAGGGGGGTAATTGCTCCCATTCCTGTTATAACAACTCTATTTTTCATTTATACTCCTCCTACATTACCATGCCGCCATCAACATGTAGTACTTGCCCAGTAATATAATTTGCATCATCACTTGCTAAAAATGCTACTACATTTGCAACATCTTCTGGTGTTCCTAATCTTTTTAATGGAATACCATTTTTAGCTTCTTCTTTGAACTTATCTCCAAGAACTTCTGTCATATCAGTTTCTATAAAGCCTGGAGCTACTGCATTTACAGTTATGCCTCTAGCACCAATTTCTTTTGCTAAAGATTTTGTCATACCAATTACTCCTGCCTTTGATGCAGCATAATTTACCTGACCTGCATTTCCAACCAACCCTACCACAGATGAAAGATTAATTATTTTACCCATCTTTTGTTTTACCATTACAGGAGTAATAGTTTTTAAACAATTAAATACACCCTTTAAATTTACATCAATTACCGAATCAAAATCTTCTTCTTTCATTCTTAGTATTAAGGTATCTTTTGTAATTCCAGCATTGTTTACCATAATATCTATTTTCCTAAACTTTTCTTTGGCAACCTTTATTAAATTTTCAACATCTTGAATTTTACTTATGTCCCCCTTTACTCTAATAACCTCAACGCCAAATTCTTTAATTTCATTTTCAGTTTTAATAGCTTCTTCTTCACTACTTCTATAATTTAAAACAATGTTTATCCCTTGTGAAGCTAGTTTTATTGCAATAGATCTGCCTATTCCTTTTGCAGCTCCAGTTACAATTGCAACTTTATTATTTGACATAAAAAACCTCCGAAATTCACCTTATATTTTCATTTTAATTTTTGCTTCATTAATAATTTCTTCTATTATTTCCTTGCAGCTTTGTTCTTTATTAACAAGACCTGCAATTTGTCCTGCCA
>CAMNZV010000304.1 GCA_946575275.1 uncultured Clostridium sp.
CACATAAAAATACAATTGCTAAATCATTAATGTCTGTATATTTTTTTAAACCCACTTTATCTGTAAAGGGTAAATATTTAACTATGTATAACAGGTGCATATGATATCTAATTAACTTGGATACCCTTAACTTAAATTCATTATCACAATTAAAGCAATCTAAAAACTCTATTGCTTCTTTTTCTCCAACAACATCATGATTATAAGCTGTCCAATGACCTTTTTGAAACTTTGTAGTTTTTATTTTTCCTATATCATGTAATAATAAAGACCACATTAATTCTCTTTTATTATTAGCCATTTGTCTATATTTTGCTCCTTCATCAATTACCATCATAGTATGAATCCATACATTACCTTCAGGGTGATGCTTTTTACTTTGCTTTATCTTTTCCAAATCTTTTAAATATGAAAATGGAAATTTATCAAGAAGTTCTTTTTCCTTTAACTTATTTAAAAATTCTGATGGTTTTTCATCCCTTAATAATGAATTTTCAATTATATTAAATAGTTTATCCTTTGTCATATTTAACCTACCTTAATTATAAATTATAGTTATAATATTATTTATTATCTGTATAAAATATTTTCATATACATATAATATTTATATTATAAAGAATATTATATGGAGGTGATTTATGAATATAAAAAAACATAATTTTCAAGAAAAATCTATTATTATGGCAATACCTCTACTTTTTTTATTTGGTTCTTTAATACACTTTTTATACGATTTTAGTAATTCAAATTTAATAATTGGATTATTTACACCTATAAATGAAAGTATTTGGGAACATTCAAAAATGGTGCTATTACCTATAATACTATGGTGGTCAATTTATTATATTATAACTAACAATAAAAATCCTATTGATAAACACAAGTGGTTTAGTGGCGCTTTAGCCTCATTGATTGTTGCGTTAATTACCATTCCTTTATTATACTATTTTTATACAGAAGCTTTTGCTATAAAATCCTTATTTATTGACATATTGTTATTATTTATAGCACTATCTTTAGGTCAATTAATGGGACTTCACTTTTATAAACATTCTAAAGGAATACCCTTATTTATTTCAATAATTATTTTTATACTATTAATTATTATTTTTATACTATTTACATTTTGCCCTCCAAACTTTCCAATATTTAAATCCTAAAACAATAAGATAGGTCTCATAATTAAAAAATCATGAAACCTATCTTATAACTGTGCAATTTAAAATTTATTTATTAACTTATCTACTTTCTTATGCTAAAACCTTCCCCTCTGGAAAGGCCTTTCTAAATAATGTACGAATAACTGGTCCTGCAATTATTAATTATAATGGAAATGCCATTATGAAATTTATTGGAATATTTCTTATATCACTACTGTCTTTTTTTAATTTGTCAGACAATGTCTAGCAAATTATATTATTATTTATTTTCTTCCAAGAAAAGTATTATCCACTTTTCTATCTCTAAGTGATTCAATTGGGTTATCATTTGTTTCAAATCTATAATCTTCCCCGTACTTATCTATATATTGACTAATAACTTTATGAGATGGAACATCACAGCAACTTACATTTAATTTTTGTTGAAATTTATGAAATGATGAATCTTCTCCTAATGTTTTTACATCTACTAACTGCCCCTTATCTAATGTATTATTAACAGTGTTCTTTAGTATATTTCGAACATATTCTATATTTTCTCCTAAAGTAAGCAATTCTGGAAAGGTTCCATCTGGTATAACCTCTTGCCATTCTTTTTTCTCGTAAGTTTTAAGTAAATCAGCGGCTTTATGTAATTGTGATACTTCTTGATAAAATAATTCTTCCCAAATACCCTTAATATAACTATCTACTTCATCATTGTAGCATGAATAATATAAGTATGCCTCTGTATATTTGTGCATTAATAAATTTTCAAGCCATGTACAATTTGTATCTAATAACCCTCCATAATGGCTAACATGTTGTTCCTCAATTAAACCAATTTCTTGATAAAGGTTTCTACCAATATCACTACTATATAAACCTGCAATATTCATATAATAATTCATTGTTTGCTGTTCAGCTGCAGTAATAATACTAATATTTAATTTTGTAATTATATCTGCAGTTTTAAAATCAACAAAATTTCGTACATTATCTACTGGACATCTATGTTCTGAAATAGTTGGTCTACCAGGCATAATTTCTGTATAGTGTCCCACTAGATTTTCTGCCTTAACTCCTTGTTCCATATAAAGTAAATCAGAATATCTATATAAATGATCAAAATCCTCAAGTAAGGCAAAATCAAGAGTTTCTTTAACTAGTTTATTGGGTTCTCTTTTTGCTAATCTTACAGTTAAGTCAACAGCTAGTTGTTCATAACTAATAGTTGTTTCTAATATACTTTCATGGGGAGACCGTAGTCCACCTATTAACATTTGTTGTTGTTTATCTAATCTCCGTCCCATGGAAACTTGTTGTCTAAGCTCATTACTCGGACAATTTCTATAAAATTGATGTGAAAACCAATTAGCCTCAAATTCTGCTCCATTCATTAATATTATTCTTGTCTTTGTATAAGGATTTACCTCAAATTTATCATAAGGCTTTACTGAAAGTCCCTTCCAATCAATAAAATATGATTCTATATTTTTTGTGTTTTCTAAAAATGGATTCATAAATACCACCTTTCAAATATAATATTTTTTTAGAGGAGGTTATAAAACCTCCTCTTTTGTTTTAATATACTATAATTAATATGCACAA
>CAMNZV010000305.1 GCA_946575275.1 uncultured Clostridium sp.
AGATACTTGGGATACTATATGCAGACATACAAATGGAGTAGTAGAATATTTGAATCAAAGAATGTGGTCTGTAAATAACACAGAAATTGAACTTGAATGTACACCTATAAATATTTTTTCACCACAAGAGTCAATTCAATTTATTGATGATGGAGTTGTTAAAGCAGCTAGCTCAAACAAGTCAATTAGTAAAATTAACTTTATTGCAATTTGTATAGGTTCAGATGGTAATGCAATTAAAAAATGCACACAGGAGTTTCAGTGGAAATTTGAAAACACATGTGCTTGGTTGCATAACTTTTCAGATTTATGTCTGCTAGATGTATGTGATAATGAGGATGGAGGATATATTCCAATTGCTACAATCAAAAAGATAAATTCACTTCTATTTGCCAAAAGTGAAGAGGAGTTTTTTGATTTATACGATGAAAGTGATATAAAATTTGATTTTAACTTGGCAGAGTATATTGATGAAAAAGTTCCATATGAAGAAATGCTTGTATCAGCTAAATTTAATAAGTTGGGCGAAAAGTTTGTTAAATTTGCTCATATAATAGCATGTGAAGGCTTTTATGTATGCATACATAAACACCCATCAGAATTACAGAATCTTGTTCAAGAATATGTAGAAGTAGGGGAATACTTGGTACAACATACATTCCCGGAAAATCTTAAATGGATTATGGATGCATTTCTTCATGCATTTAATATAGAAAAAAGTGAAAATGTAATTGCTGATGATTCTAAAGCAGAAAGCTGTATTGTTCCAGCGTGGCATCCAGCAGCATTAGAAAAATTGAATGACCAAAAAATATTTTTCTTAGATGGTTGTGAGGAATGGTGGAAGGAGCAGGAATATGCTCAAAAAGTAAGCAGAAAAGGCATTGACGAAACTATTGAGAACTTATTACAAATGAGTATGATTCAGAGTTCACTTGATATCTTCCCTTCATATGGGCAACGGTATTTTGGAGCCATAAACTCTTTTGGTGCATTTTCAATTTATGGTAGAGGCGACATTGAGAATAATAGCAGATTAAAAGATATGATTAATAAAGATGCTATTTTTGATGACGATTTTGATAATAAAGAAAACACAAAAATGAATGACAATGCAAAAATGATTTATGGTGTAATTTCTGATTATACAAAAGCTTTTCCAAATGCATATCGAAATTTGAGCATTGTATTTGTAGATCCATCAGAATTGCAGCCTATTATTGCAGCGGTATATAAGTATATAGAGATAAAACGGAATAGATATCCAGATGAGATAATTAATATTACAATTAAGGTACTTGTAAAACCAGAAAACAAAGGCGGACGAAATTATCTCTCATATTGGATGGATGAATGTTTTTCACAAGATGCAAATGTTAATATTAGAACTTATTTGAACGAGTGGAGAACCAAGTCCGATTTAGATAAATTGCTTAATGGTAATAATGATATTGTTTATGTAATGGATTTATTAAAGGTTAATAATTTGCAATTTGTTAAAGAGAGTGGAGCTGTGAAGCTTGATTTAAGTCAGTGCAGATTTCCTATTATATTTAAGCCATCACCAGTTTCAGATACTTCTAGTAAAATAAAGAGAAGAATAGAATTATCACAGCCACAGTTTAGAACATCATATGCTCATACTCAAATAGTAAGATATCGTAATAATTTTGAAACAATACCTGATGGCAAATTTATCGCGGTACGAGAGGTTTGTATTGATAGTGAAGCACAAAATATTGTTTATTCTTTGCATGAAAAAGCATATTGGGTAGTATGTGTTGACAGTGGAATGGATGGCGCATTATTAAGAAACGATGATGAGCACAAAGGAGAATATTCAATCATTGGTTTTAGCACAGGTAAAGGTGCTTATGGACAGTATAATTTGACAATAACTGCCAGAAAAACTATATTAGAAACGATCCAACATAAATTAGAGAATAGGTTATACCAGTTATTCCATTGGGAGAAAAATAAGATAGATAAGGCAGCTCAATTGTGTCTTAGTGAGGCGAGTGGACTGGACGGAATTAGTTTACTATCCGCAATTAATCAGAAAGATCATAATATTAATGAGTTTATGGCATATGTATTGACTTCATTGAGAGAAAAAGAGTCAGATGTAAAATCAGCCTTAAAAATTGTAGTTCACTTGGATTCCTATAAGCATTGGTTTAGTGGGGAAATAGAAAAAGACGATACTGGATCTCAATCAAGACCAGACTTCCTTGTTCTAGAAGCAAATCTATCAGATGAAGATAAGCTAAATTTAAATGCAACTGTTGTAGAATGTAAAATTGCAAGTGAAGCAAATTCTAACGCACACAAGGAAAAAGCAATTGGTCAGGTTATACATGGAATCGGTAGATTAGGAAATATTTTCGATCCAACATCTAAATCTATTAAGAGACGATATTGGTATGCACAGTTGTATAGAGCTTTAGCTTTTGCACAAGTAACCTTCAGCGATAATACAAGTGAATTTGCGGAACTAGCATCAAAATTACGTTCTGTACTAGATGGTAATTTTGAAATTTGTTGGAGTGGAAAGGTACTTGGGTTCTGGCTTGATATGGATGGAAACAAAGAGATTGAAAGTGATACTGACTCATCTAATATTAAATTGTTTAATATTCCACAAAAAAGAATACAGCAATTATTGTTACAAGAATCGGTATCTGATGTAAACTTTGTTTCAATAAATGCTGGATTATTGATAGATGAGGAAAATGAAGAATC
>CAMNZV010000306.1 GCA_946575275.1 uncultured Clostridium sp.
AATTAACTATTTTTATTTTTTTATCTTTACCCCTTGATATTAATTTATATTCCATAAGAATTTCTAGAGACTTTTCAATTTCTATCTTTTCTATATTAAATAAGGTTTCAAACATTTCAACTGTATAAGGTGTATTTTTTGATAGATATATTAATCCATTATTATTAATTTTTCCTGCAAGTAGTAATAATCTAACCCATATGTGAGCAGTAATAATTCCATTATCTTTAGACATAATTAACTTAATTTTTTCATCTTCAAACATATCAAGATTAATTTTAATCCATTTTAAGATCATAATAAATCACATCCCTACATTATTCTGTTATTTCTTACTTGCATGCTTCTTGTTTCTATTTTTCTAGCTACCTTATTAAAGGTATCTGGAAAGTTTTCCTTTAATGCATTTCCATTGATTTTATAATTTATTATATTTTTAAAGTCTACCAAATAATCATTTATAATGCCTCTATTGGCTTGTCCCATTTTTTCTAATATCTCTTTCTCTAAATCTAAAAATTCTTTTTTATATTCCATATATTTTCCCTTTACCTTCATATATTTATTGATAAGGTTTTCATCTTCATTAGAAAAATAAAAGGTATCATTATCCTTACTAACAGGTGAAATATCATTTTCTACATGTTCTCTCCAAAACTTAACTTCAGATTTTATTATTCTCTTAATCTTTTCCTCATCACGTATTATTTCTTCAATAATTAATTTCTTATATCCAACTAATATTGCTAAATAGCATTTTTTTGCCTTAGTCATACTTAATTCATGTAAACAGGATAAAACATCCTTTTCTTCAAGATTTCCATAAACGTTTTTTATCATACACTTTAATATAGAATTCTCTCCTATAACTCTTCTATTGGTATTTCTAATTATAAAAGAATAATCCTTATGACATAAATTTCTGTTCTCTTTTCTGGTAACAAGTCCTGTTCTAACTGTGAATTCATTTGCAATTAAATCTAGTATTTTATTTTTCAAATAAGTTTTTTCACTTTTAAGTCCTCTTCCATTGTTTTTCTTCTTTAAAAATATGCTATAGATTGTCTCCTCCTTAGAAATTCCCATAATTGCTGCTACTTCACTTCCATAAATACCTTTTTTTAAATCCATTGTTGTTACCCCCTTAATTTTCATTTTGCTAATTAGCAATTTGCTAATTTCTTTATATTTATATGCATGTTTTTATTAATTATTATCATTTTTGAAATTTTATACATTTTTTTTAATTTTTGTTGTAAAATAATCCTAGAGGTGATTTTTTTGAGCACTTTTGGTTTAAGATTGAAAAAGCTTAGGGAAGATAAAGGTATAATGAATAAGGATTTTGCAAAAATTATGAAGGTTGAACCTGCAACCATTACTAATTGGGAAAAGGGAAACAGGTTCCCTAAAGAAGATGTATTAATTAAAATAGCTGACTATTTTAATTGTTCCATAGATTATTTATTAGGGAGAACTGAAGATAAGGATTCTATTGTATATTCTGGGAAATATAATAACGAAGTTGTAGAAATTGAAATTCATAAAGATTGTCCAATAAAATTATCAACTAAAGATATTGAAAAGTTAATTGAAGAATTGGAATATGCAGGTTTTGATGTAAACACTTTATTATCATAATTTGTTAAAATTTTGTAAATCTTTCCCATTATATATTGTACCCCTTTATGTACATGTTATAATTTTTATATATTACATGATTGGGGGAAACAAAAAATGGTTTGGAGTTATGTAAATAAAATATCAATTAACAAGGTTCCTATTTATATTAAAAAGGATTCAAAAGACATAGAAAAAGTTGTTGTTCCCAAAAAAATAGTAAAAGTTAATTAAAGAAAAGCTGTGGACTTAACCACAGCTTAATTTTTATTTTTCAGATATTTTTGCATCTTCAATTATCTTTTTCATTGTAGCCTTATTCATGGCTCCTGAAGTCTTTTTCACAAATTCACCATTTTCATTAACTATAAAGGTAGTTGGAAATGCGCTTACTTGGTATCTATTTAAGAACTTACCACCTTCATCCATAAGTACTGGAAATTCAAAATTATTTTCATCTAAGTATTTTACTATATCCTCTTTGCTTCCTTCTCTTGAAACATTTGGTGCAGCCATAATTAGTATTATTACATCTTCTTTATTTTCACCGTATTCCTTGTACAATTCATTTATATCTGGCATTTCCCCTCTACATGGAGGACACCAAGTTGCAAAGAAATTTATAAATACTGTTTTACCTTTATAATCACTTAAATTATGAATTATACCATTTTGATCCGTTAATGTAAAATCTCTAGCTGATTTTTTTTCAGTAGTACTTTCAGTTTTCTGTTCTACTGTGGCCTCATTTTTAATATTTACAATTCCATTAACAACCATTAATAAACCTGCTGCTAATATTATTATTCCACTAACCTTTTTAATAGTACCTATGTGTTTCTTTATTGATGGGAATTTACTATACATATTATTGTAAAAAATAGCTACTAAAATAATTGGCAATATAAACCCTAAAGTATATATAAGTATTAAAAGGTTTGACTCTAAAAAGCTATTTTTAGAAGATGCCATAACTAATACAGATGCAAGAATTGGTCCAATACATGGTGTCCAACCAAAGCTAAAGGTAAAGCCCAAAATATAGGCTGAAAACTTAGACATTGGTTTATATTCATAATTTATTTTCTTCTCTCTGTTTAAGATCTGGATATTGATAAT
>CAMNZV010000307.1 GCA_946575275.1 uncultured Clostridium sp.
ATAGAATCCTACCTAACAGGAAGAGAACAGCTAAATAGAGTAATATTATTAGTAGATTCAAGGCATAAGCCTACAGGTGATGATATTCTAATGTATGAATGGATAAAGCACTTTGGTTATGATGTAATTATAGTTGCAACTAAAAGTGACAAGTTATCTAATAATGAATTGCCAAAAAGCAAAAAGCTAATTACAGAAACCTTGAAATTAAATAAAGATGATAAATTATACTTTTTTTCATCATTAAACAAAAAGGGCAGTGAGGAACTTATTGATAATATTTTTTCAGATATAGCAACTATACAATAATACAAACAAGGTACAGATTTTTATATTAAATCTGTGCCTTTTTTTCATTTAAGATATTTAGAATTAAGTGTCAAATGCTATCAAAAAGAATAGAATATACTATAAAAATAAATTTATAAATTAACCTTAAGGAGGAACAACTATGGAAATTAACGACATTATTAATGGTTTAAATTGTAATAATGGAACAAGTGGTTCAACTAATAACAATACTTGTTGCAATAATTCTGGTAACAGTGGATTTGGAAACTGTGGCTTTGGTGGAGGCGGCTTTGGCGGCTGGTGGATATGGATAATAATTTTATTCTTCTTCTTTGGATTTGGAAACAATGGAATGGGTGGATTTGGAGGAAATCAAACTCCAGCATTTGATCCTTGCCTATGTGACTACTATGAATGCTGCTGCGGAAAAAGCAAAAAGAAAGGTAAGGGCTGCTGCAACCCATGCTGCCAAGGTAATATGATGGGCGGATACGGACGCGGAGGAAATAATTCAATGTTTGGAGGATCTTGGTGGTTATTCTTATTAGTTCTTCTATTTATATGCTCTAGTGGAACAGGATGTGGCCAAGGTGATGGACTATTTTAAGTAAACCTTCAAAATAGGTAGAAAGGAGCAATAAATATGTCAAGGAAAAAGCATAAGCAAAGTGATGATTGTTGTTGCAAATATTTAATGAATGATTGTTGTTGCAATACCAATAATAATTGTGGGAATGGAATTTTAGAAGCTATTATATTTTGGCTAATTGCTTGTGGAGCAGGGCTTTTAAATAATAACTCTATTTTAATAATATTACTATTTTTACTTTTTGGTTGGAGTTGTGGCGATGGACGCAACCAAGGCCCATTTGGTTTATAGTAAAGTTATGTGGAGGGCAAGTAAAACTGCCCTCCAAAAATTTTAACAATAATTCTAAGTTGTACATATATTATAATAAGAAGCCCTTAAAGTGGGAGGAAAAGTATGTCAAAACATAAAAATAGAAGTAAGGTACAAAGAAATGTAAATAACAATATGCCAATTAATAATAATCCTTTTGGGATAAACCCTAATCAGTTATTAAGCTTACTTGGTAATAACTTTAATATGAATGGACTTGGTAGTATTTTAAATTCAATGAATATGAATGGTTTTGATTTCAATTCGATGAATAATATAAACAAAAATAATAATAACAATAATAATACCACTGTAGAAAATGTTTTATCCTTTAATGATGAGGATATACAATTAATTGTATATTTAAAAAGCATTGTTGATCCTAAAAGGGTACCCTTCCTTGATAAAATTATAGAATTATATGATAATGGAGTTTTTGAAGAAAAAGAAGAAAATAATGAATAATAATTTTATATGTGGTCATAATAATAATGTAAATGTAAAAGGATAATCCTTTTACATCCCCCATCCCCTTTTTAGGCCGCAGTTGATGCGGTCTTTTAATTTGTTGTAAAAATAGAAGATATTTTATATTCACCATTATAATTGTTTTCACTTGTAACATAAATAACAACTTCCTTTTTAGAATCAGTTGTTATACTTTTGTTAAAGCACTCAAAGGTAAACCTAAAGGTTAAGGAAGTAATATTACCATAATTATCATAGCTATTATCAATAAAAAAACCATCTTGAAAACTATAAGTATATTTGTCTTTATTAAGATTCCACAATAATCCAAGCTCCCTTGAGGGTATATTTTCTGTAAAGATATCTGGGATATCTTCAATTTCATAATTTTTCTCAATTAGGTTTATAAATTCAAGTATATTAGATAAAGAGGGGATATCATTATACTCTTTGGATGTATCTAAGATTTCATTATTAATTACCATAAAAGATTTAATTGAACTTTTACCCTTTGAAGAATCAAGAGCAAAAAAACGAGGAGTTTTACCAGAGGATGAATCTAAAATACCTATAATGTTCTTTTCATCTGAATATAATACAGAAAAGTCTTGTTTATAAGAGAGAACAGAAAAGGCGGCATTATTACTATTGTTTTTATATTGAAAAATTATTTCAGAATTACTTTGTCTAGATAAATTAAATGGAAAAACCTTTGGCAGCCAAAAACTACTTGTATAATTTATATCCTTAATATAATTATCTAATTTAAGGTCTTTATTATTTATAAAAAACTTACTTTCATTTTCACTTATAACAAAAGAATCCTTTATACCATCAGAGTTAATATCTATAGAAGAGTTATTGTCTAAGGGATTAAAAGTAGGGACACTATTACTAGTGTTAATTGATATTGATATTATAATTAATAGAATTAATAAGGAAAATATAAAAAAATAATATAAGCTCTTCTTTTTTAAGAATATAACTTTCACAAAATCACCTCTTAAAAATATATGTGAGAAAGTTTAATATTATTAACTAAAAAAAAGAGTTGTACTAAAAAATAGTGACAACTCTA
>CAMNZV010000308.1 GCA_946575275.1 uncultured Clostridium sp.
TAATTCTACTGATGGTACAGTGAATTGGTTAATGGAGCAGCAGGATATTAAATGTATATATAATTCTCAAAATAATGGATTTCCAAAGGGTTGTAATCAAGGTATTGAAATAGCAAATAAAGAGAATGATATATTTTTATTGAATAATGATACTGTAATTATGAATAATTCAATATTTAATTTAAGGCTTGGATTATATCATAAGGATAATATAGGCGCAGTTGGTTCAGTAAGTAATAATGTATCTTATTACCAAAGGGTTGATGTGAATTATAATGATTTTAATGATTACATAAAGTTTGCTAAGGATAATAATATACCAAATGAAGAAAGTTATGAGGAAAGAGTTAAGCTTGTAGGCTTTGCAATGCTTATAAAAAGACAAGTATTAAATAAGGTTGGAAAATTAGATGAAAGATTTACACCAGGAAATTTTGAAGATGATGATTTAAGTTTTAGAATAATAACCTCAGGATATAAGTTGCTTTTATGTAAAGATTCTTATATACATCATTTTAGAGGTGTATCCTTTAAAAAAGATCCTTATGAATATAATAAATTATTAGAGACAAATGAAAGTAAATTTAAAGAAAAATGGGGATTTACGCCTAAATACTCCACATTTATAAGATATGATGTAATTAATCAAATAAAAGAAGATAAGGATAATAAATTTAATATTTTAGAAATAGGATCGGCTACTGGTGCTACATTACTTGGAATTAAAAATAAATTTAAAAATGCAATACTTCATGGTATAGATATTGATAAGGATTCTTCTAGAATTTGTCAATGTATTGCAAAAACTAATGTATTAAATATGGAAAATGAGGAGATTCCATATGAAGAGGGATATTTTGATTATATAATAATGCCAGATGTTATAGAGCATTTAAGAAACCCAGAAGAAGTATTAAAAAAAGTGAGAAAACATTTAAAGCTAAAGGGTACCTTAATAATAAGTATACCAAATGTAATGCATTATGAGGTGGTATATGGGCTGATTAACGGAAATTGGACATATGCTGATGCAGGTATTTTAGATAGAACACATTTAAAGTTTTTTACTCTTAGTGAATCAACTAAGTTATTAAAAAAGGAAGGCTTTAAAATTCAAGATGTATCTGGAAACTTGCAATATAATGAAAAAGATGAGGAATTATTACTAAAATTACAAAGAATAAGTAATAATGTGGATATTATGCAATATAAAGTATATCAATATATATTTATTTGCCAAATAGACAATTAATTAAACTTAATATTTTGTTTACAAAATATTAATTTAAGTAAACTGAATATATAACGAAAATTTAATATAAGAATAAAATTTTAGGAGGGATTAATATGGACATTGCAAGTTTATCTACTATTTTAAGTCAAGATAAGGTTATGTCACAGGTTGGTACAGCCTTACTAAAGATGAATATGAATAATACAGAAGAGGCAGTAAAAGAAGTTACAAAATTAATAGATACCAATAGTGTAGATCCAAGGCTTGGCAATATAATAGATGCAACAGTATAACAGGAGGATTAAATAAAATGAGATTAAATCATAATATGAATTCCCTAAGTGCTTATACCTTTAACAAGAAAAATATTGTTTCAAGTGCAAGTGCAATGGAAAAAATAAGCTCAGGATTAAAGGTTTCAAGTGCTAAAGACAATCCAAATAAAATTGGTCAAAGTGACTTAATGAGAATACAATTAAAAAGCCTTCAGGCTGCACAAAAAAATATTCAAGATTCTGTTTCTATGCTTCAAACTTCAGACGGTGCACTTCAAACAGCAAATAATATTTTAAGTAGAATGGAAGAACTTGCAGTAAGTGCAGCTGATGGAACTAAAAGCGAAGCAGACAAAAATGCAATTCAAGATGAGCTAACTCAACTTAAAGGTAACTTAAATGCTTTGGCAAGTGATACAGAATTTAATGGAGTTAAGGTAATAGGAAATCCAGGGGTAAATAATAATAAATATCCAGTTTATATTAGTAACCAAGTAGGAAACATGGTTGGAGAAGATATAAGAATACCAATGTATAATATATCTTGCGAAAATTTCAAGGATGATAATAATAATAAATTATCTGATATGGATTTTACAACTACAGAAGGAGCCTCTAAGGGAATAACAACAGTTCAAAGTGCAATTAGAACAATATCAAGCATTAGGGGAAAACTTGGTGCTATGTGTAATAGACTTGAAAGCACAGGGGAAAATGCTTCAGTTGTTGAATTCAACACCCAAAGAGCTCAAAGTAGTTTAGTAGATGCGGATATAGGAAAAGAATTAGTGGAACTTGCCAGAACTGAAATACTAAATAATAGTTCCACAGCATTAATTGCACAATGCAATCAAATACCAATGAATGCATTAAGAGTACTTGAGAATATTAGAAGATAGATGGAGTAAAATCCATCTTTTTTTGTTTTAGTGAATAAATGTGAATGAACATGTTAAATAACTATGAATTTTGTCTTTTTTCCATTAAAATCACTAGAAACTGACAGTATTCTATTTTATAATGGTATAAGTAGATGTATGAATAGAATATTAAATATATAAGAATTTATTTATGGAGGTGCATGATGTCTATAACATCAATTGTAGGATTAGATTCTGAAAACTATAGTTTATTAAAAGAAGGAATTAAAGCATCCACCTTAAGAGCAGAAGCTATTTCAAATAATATAGCAAATATTAATACAAGGGATTATAAAAGGTTTA
>CAMNZV010000309.1 GCA_946575275.1 uncultured Clostridium sp.
TATCCATAAATAACCTCCAAAAATTTTTAAAAAGAAACCTGTAAAAATTTTTTACAGGTAAGTAAATAAGCTATCCATCCATTCTCAACTTTACATATTCTTTAATATATTTAACAGTTTTTTCATATCCAAGCTTGCTAGTATCAATACACAAATCATAATTTTTAATATTTTCCCACCTCTTACCTGTATGATAATAATAGTATTGCTTTCTATATTTATCTAATTTATTTATTTCTTTAATTGCTTCCTTTTTAGTAATACAAAGATAATCCATTTCATGTTTAATACAATCCTCAATAGGCCCATAAATGAAAATTTTAATTACATTTGGATTATTCTTTAAAATATAATCTGCACAACGTCCAATTACAACATAAGACTCTTTTTTTGCAAGTTCCTTAAGTATTTTAGCTTGATAGTTAAATAAATTGTCATTAGAGGTAAAATCATTACTTTCAGGTGGAATTAATTCACCATCATATACATTTTTTGAAACCCTATATAATAGGCTATTTTTTGTACTTTCATCTGCATTATTAAATAAGGCTTCATTAATGCCACTATCTACTGATGCAAGACGTAGCAAATCCTTATCATACATGTGAATTTTTAATTCCTTTGAAAGCATCTTTCCAATTGTTGTTCCACCACTTCCACAGGTTCTAGTTATTGCAATAACAAAGTTATCCATATTACCCCACCTTTCTCTTTTATTCACCTAAATATGCTTTCCTAACAGCATCATCATGTAATAAATCCTTTGCCAATCCTTCTATTACAACACTTCCTGTTTCTACAACATAGCCACGATCTGCTATTTGTAGTGCTGCATTTGCATTTTGTTCAACTAAAAGAATTGTTGTTCCAGTTTTTCGTATTTCTTTTATTATTTCAAATATTTCTTCAACTACAATTGGAGCTAATCCCATAGATGGTTCATCAAGTAATAATAACTTAGGTTTTGCCATTAAAGCTCTTCCAATTGCAAGCATTTGCTGTTCTCCCCCTGATAAAGTTCCTGCAAGTTGCTTTCTTCTTTCTAATACCCTTGGAAACCAATTAAATACCATTTCCAAAGATTCTTTGATTTCCCCCTTATTTTTTCTAAGAAAGGCTCCAAGTAAAAGATTTTCTTCAATTGTTTGATCTCCAAATACCCTTCTTCCCTCTGGTACCTGGCTAATGCCTTCTGCTACAATTTTATGTGGTCCTAAATTACTAATAACCTTTCCATCATAGCTTATTGTTCCAGATTTTATAGTATTTAACCCACTTATAGCTCTAAGAGTACTTGTTTTTCCTGCACCATTTGCCCCTATTAAAGTTACAATCTCTCCCTGATTCACTTCTAAACTCAAGTCGTGAATTGCATGAATTGCACCATATGATACATTAATTTTATCTACTTTTAACATATTACCTCACAGTCCCCTTTCCTAAATAAGCTTCAACTACATTAGGATTATTTTGAATGTCTTTTGGAAGCCCATTTGCAATTATTTCACCAAATGAAAGTACATAAATATATTCACATACATTCATAACAAGTTTCATATCATGTTCAATTAGTAAAATAGATATTTTAAACTCATCTTTTATCCAACGTATTAATTTTGTAAGTTCTTCTGTCTCTTTTGGATTCATACCTGCTGCTGGTTCATCTAAAAGCAAAAGTTTAGGTTTTGCAGCTAAAGCTCTGGCTATTTCTAATCTTCTTTGCATACCATAAGGTAAATTTTTTGCAAGCTCTTCTGCCTTATTATCAAGATTAAATATTTTTAATATCTCTAATGCCTCTTCTTTCATTTTTGCTTCTTCAATAATTTGTGTAGGTGTATGCAAAATAGAGCCAATTAAACCTGTTTTAGCTTGAAAATTAAAACTTATTAATACATTTTGCAATACTGTCAACTCTTGAAAAAGTCTTATATTTTGAAAGGTTCTTGAAATACGTTTTGAAGTAATATCATAAGGTTTAGTACCATCAATACGTTCTCCATTTAGTTCTATCTTCCCATGTGTTGGTTTGTAAACACCAGTTAACATATTAAAAAGAGTTGTTTTTCCTGCACCATTTGGTCCAATTAACCCAATTAATTGATTATCTGAAATCTCCATATTTACATCTGATACAGCAGTAAGACCACCAAACTTTATTGTTAAATTTTCTACTGAAAGTAAAGCCATACTACTCACCTTCCTTATCTTTTTTTCTAAATATTTTTAATAAAAACTTTTTAATATTTGCAATTGATATTTCCCTTGTTCCTAAAATACCTTGTGGACGGAAAATCATCATAAGTACAAGCATTACTGCATATATAAGCATACGATAATCCTTCATTATAGTACCAAGACCTCTTAAACCTTCTGGTAAATATATTAGAATAGCTGTTCCAATTACAGTACCAGATATGCTACCCATTCCACCTAAAACAACATAAGTAATTAATTCGGTAGATTTAGCAAAATTAAAGCTAGCAGGATCAATAAATGTATTAAAATGTGCATATAATCCTCCTGCAAGTCCTGCCATACTGCTACCTATAATAAATGCAACCATTTTATATTTTGTAGAATTAATTCCCATTGCCTCTGCTGCTATTTCATCTTCTCTAATTGACATTATTGCCCTACCCTTTGAAGAATTAATTAGATTTTTAAGTATTGCATAACAAATTGCTGCTGCAAAAAATATTATTAAAAATGAAGATTTTGTTGGTAT
>CAMNZV010000310.1 GCA_946575275.1 uncultured Clostridium sp.
TCTTTATTACTCCCAATTTCATCACAAATAATAACCTCTGGAGATAAACTTCTAATTGCCATAATCATCCCCTCTGACTTTAGACAATTGTCTAAAACATCAGTTCTTATTCCAACATTCATTTGAGGAAGACCTAAATAACAAGAGGCAACTTCACTTCTTTCATCTACTATGGTTACTTTTCTTCCAAAATCTGAAATACTTCTTGCAACATCTCTAAGAATAGTAGTCTTGCCACACTTAGGTGGGGATATAATTAATGTATTTCTTATAATTTTACCCTCATTTATATATTTAATTATATTATTTGAACATCCTATAATTTCTCTACATATTCTAATATTCATTGATGATATGTTACGTATAGTTTTAATTTTTCCATTTTCCATAACACATTCACCTGCAATTCCTACCCTATGACCACCCTTAATTGTAATAAAACCCTGTTTAATATCCTCTTCAAAGGCATATAACGAAAAGTTTGAAATCCTTTGAAGCAAGAACTTAACATCCTCTCTCTTTACTATATAATCTAATATGACCTCTCCTTTCTCTGCATATATAATGCAAGGTTTTCCTATTTTAAGTCTTATCTCTTGTAAATTTTTAGTTGAAATATATTTATTAATATGCCCAATTAATTCTAAAGGGAATATTTTTACCAGTTCCTCCTCCACACTCAATCACTTCCTTATCCAAACTATAATTAATTATTATGTTATTAATATTAAATTTAGACTTTAGAAAAAAGAAAAAACTTTCCAGTTAAACTGAAAAGTTTTTTAATTCTATTTGCTGACAATTTTGCTATTACAATAAGGACAATTTATATCTTCATTATTTAATGCTGATTCTTCTATAAATATTGGTTTTCCACAATTTTTGCAATTTATCTCTTTATATTCTTCCTCAAATTCATCTAAGTCATCTATTGATACTTCTTCAAATAGTTCATCTTGCAAACCTGAAATATCTTCATTCATATAGTTTATATTCTCTGCAATCACCTTTTGATTTACCATTAAATCTTCTACCTTATCAGATAACCTATCTAATATATCGGAAATGTTAGTAAAGATATCACTATACTTATCATCATTAACCCTTTGAATATTATCTTTTAATAATTTTATTTCATTTCTTATTTTATTCAAAAAAACACATCCTTTATATTGTGCAGATATAGCACACCTAAAAAAAAAGATACTCCAAAAAGAATTTGAAATATCTTTAAAAAAACTTGTTAAATTCTTTCCATGTAGTCCCCAGTTCTAGTATCAATTCTAATTACATCGCCTTCATTTACAAACATAGGAACATTTACTATTGCACCAGTTTCAACTGTTGCAGGTTTTAATGCATTAGTTGTAGTATTTCCCTTTACTCCTGGTTCACAATGAGTAATTAATAATTCTACAAAGTTTGGAGCCTCTACAGAGAATGCATCTCCCTTAAAGAACTTAATTACTGCAAACATATTTTCTTTTAAGAATTTTATAGCTTCTTCAACCTTTTCATAATTTAAAGGTATTTGTTCAAAAGTTTCTTGATCCATAAAGTAATATAATTCACCATCTGAATAAAGATATTGCATTTCCTTTCTTTCAATAACTGCTTCTTGGAATTTTGCAGTTGGGTTAAATGTTGTTTCTGTAACACCACCTGAAATAACGTTTCTAAGTTTTGTTCTTACAAAAGCTGCACCTTTTCCTGGTTTAACGTGTAAAAATTCTAAAACTGTAAAAACTTGTCCTTCATGTTCAAAAGTTGTTCCTTTTCTTAAATCTCCTGCTGAAATCATATGAGTATCCCTCCAAAATATATAAGTTTCTAATTTAATACCTATTTTATGGTACTTAATATCAATAAAAAATATAGTTGCTATTTGCACAGCAATTTTATTTTATCAGAAGAATAAAATAATTGCAATAACTACAGCCTTGCATACGTAAAATTTGTAAAAAAAACTATTTTTAATTTATATATTAGTTTTTATTGATTTAGGATAAAAAATAGTAATATTAATCATACTTTCTTCACTATTAATTGTAATTTTATAATTATTAATTTTAAATTCCGAAAACTTATTTGTTAAAATACTTGAAATTTCATCTGTAGGAACTATAGACTCTACCTCTACTAAATATCCTAAACTATTTTCACTTATTCTATTTATTTCTCCTAATTTTCTATCTTTAATTATATAAATTATCTGGCTTATGTTAACTTCTTTATAAGTAACTGGTGAAGCAATATTATTCCTAGTAATATTATTACCATAAATTATTACAATAGATTCTAATAGAAATAATAATCCTATAATAAATATTTTTTTATTTAGCTTTTTCATTATTCCACCTTTAACCTAATTTTATACATACTTTCGCCTAAATTCTCAACAGATATAACTTTAACAGTGGTATTCTCATAAAAATAATGAATATTTTCTTCTCCCTTTGTTATTAAATAGCTTTCCCCTTTTGTAATTTCACCAACTTCACAATATTTTATAAGGTCTAACACATTAGTAATATTTAATATATCATGGTATTCTTCAGTTTTTTCTATCTTTACTTCTTTTAAATCCTTTTCTTTATTTTGAAGACTTTCAACTATAAAAGGAAATAATGCTATAACTAAAATAGTAAATAATAATACTAATCTTTTCTTCATTATATTATTTTTCTCTTCTTTTTTAACTAAA
>CAMNZV010000311.1 GCA_946575275.1 uncultured Clostridium sp.
TTGAATTCATAATATATGTACCATGAGAGTCTTCTTCTATATCAAAATATTCGCCAGGTCTTTTTTCTTCCATTAATGAATACTTCCACCTACAGGATTGCGCACAACTACCACGATTCGAATCTCTTCCTGCCATAAAACTTGAAAGTAAACACCTTCCAGAATATGAAATACACATAGCTCCATGTACAAAAACCTCTAGTTCTAAATTATTTGATATTTTACTTTTAATTTCTTTTATTTCCTTCATAGAACATTCTCTTGCTAATACTACACGTTCTGCACCGAGACTTTCATATACATTACAGGCTTCATAATTAATTGTATTTGCTTGTGTACTTATATGAATAGGCAAGGTGGTATATTTTTTTACCATGGACAACACTCCAAGGTCTGATACTAACACTGCATCAACTTTAGCTTCTTCTAAATCCTTTAAAAATTTTGGCAATAGATCAAGTTCCTTATTTCTTGGCATTACATTAACTGTACAATATAGTTTTTTACCTAGTTTATGTGCATAATTTGCCCCTTCTTTTATATCCTCTATAGTGAAATTTTTAGCAGCTGCCCTTAAATTAAACAAGCCTCCACCAAAATATACAGCATCTGCCCCATACATTAGTGCTATTTTAAGTTTTTCTAAATTTCCTGCTGGTGCTAAAAGTTCAATTTTTTTATTATCCATACTTCTTTCCTTTCTTATAAGTACATCAATGATGCTATTGTTTTAACGTCCATTATTTCTCCACTTTTAATCATTTGTTTTATTTTATTTATTTTATAAGGCACTATTTCGATAAATTCATCCTCATCTGGATTTTTATTACCTTTGTATAGCCCTGTTGCCTTATAAATATGTATTTTTTCATCACAAAAGCCAACTGCAGGCATAATAGTTCCTAAATATATAATTTCTTTTGCCTTATATCCTGTTTCTTCTTCTAATTCACGTATTGCAGCTTTTTTTATATCTTCATTTTTTTCTAATTTTCCTGCTGGTATTTCAAGTATGGTTTGGTTAATTGGTACTCTAAATTGTTTTTCAAGTATTATTGTATCCCTATCTAAAAAAGCTAAAATTGCAACAGCACCTGGATGCCTTACAATATCCCTATTTCCTTCTTTTCCATTAGGTAATATTACCTTTGTACTTTCAATAGTTAAAAAATCTCCTTTAAATGTAACTTCTTTACTTACAATACTCTCTGTTAAATCCATATTTACCACCTTTTCTTATTTTATGGATAGGACAAGTAATTTGTCCTATCCTATTTTATAGTCCAAGTAATTTTCTCCAAGTATTTTTACCAATAATTCCATCTACAACTAATGAATTATTTCTTTGAAATAATTCTACAGCATTTTTAGTATTAACTCCAAAAATTCCATCTATTGTAACATTTAATTTTTCTTGTATTAGTCTTGTAATATTCCCTTTTGAACCCTGTTTTATTATAGGTGCTGAATTTAAAGTTTCTAAGCCTGCTATACCATCAACTGTAATATTACCAAAGCCTTGTATATTAATTTCTTTTTGTAATCTTGATATCCAATTATCTTTTGTATTATCTATTCCATTAACTATTGCTAAAGCAATCTTGTCAGCTCCTAAATAATTAAATAAATCTACATCAGACTTTGTATCAACAAAAAGTATTTCTACAAGCATTGCAGTTGACACTGTATTTCTTATTACATATAAATTACTTCCATCTTTGATACCTCTATTTACAAATCCCAATTTTTCCATATTAGATAAAATATTAATAGCTGCCTGTACCTTATTTCCATTATAGGTGTATATCTCAGTTCCTTTTCCTCTACCTGCATTTCCGTGAATACTTATATATATTTCAGGATTAAAATTATTACTTGCAACAACTCTTTTATTTAATGAATTACTAACACTTGTAGCATTAGTTGGTCTTACAGTTAAAACAGTATGACCTTTTTTTCTTAAAGCTTCAATAACCTTATTACCAACAAGGTTAATTAAATATTCTTCTTTTATTATTCCAATAGCACCCGTGTCACTTGAAATTCCATGACCTAAATCAATTACTATTTTCATAAATATCACTCCTTAATATATTATATTAAGAAGTATAATAATGACTACTTATTTTTTGTTAAATAATCTATTAATGCATCCATAGCTAAAATATAACCAAAATATCCAAATCCACATAATTGTCCAATACATGCTGGTGCTGTTTTAGACTCCTTTCTAAACTCCTCCCTTGCATGTATATTTGACATATGAACTTCTATAGTTGGTATTGAAACATTACCCTTTATGGCATCATGAATAGCATAGCTATAATGTGTATATGCACCAGGGTTAATTATTACCCCATTATATTTATCATAATATGCCTTTTGCAAGAAGTTAATTATTTCCCCCTCTGAGTTACTTTGAAAAAGTTCTACTTCAATTCCCCTATTTTTAGCCTCTTCCTTAATTATTTCACATATTTCCTCAAAAGTTTTTGTTCCATACACACCCTTTTCTCTTATTCCTGTCATATTTATATTAGGTCCATTTATAACCATAAATTTCATAATAATGTCTCCTTATCTGTATATATTTTATTAAACTTAATTATATCAAAATTTCAAACTATTTAAAATAAAAAAGCTATCACCTATGGTTTTATCCATAAAGTGATAGCTTGTACA
>CAMNZV010000312.1 GCA_946575275.1 uncultured Clostridium sp.
TTATTGCCTACAGCTCAAATAAAAGATAAAGATGATTTAAGTTCCCAGGATATGTTAAAGGTAGTTCAAGAACTAAAAAAAGAATTTGATTATGTTCTAATAGATTGCCCGGCAGGTATTGAACAAGGTTTTGAAAATTCTGTAGTTGGGGCTGATAGAGCTTTAGTTGTGGTAAATCCAGAAATAACCTCTGTAAGAGATGCAGATAGAGTTATAGGAAAACTTGATGCAAAGGGATTAGAAGATCATGGAGTAATAGTTAATAGATTAAATTATGATATGACTAAAAGAGGGGATATGCTTGATGTAACTGATATTATAGAAACCCTATCTGTAAGGTTAATAGGGGTAGTTCCAGATGACAAACAAGTAACAGTTGCTACAAACAAAGGGGAACCTATAGTTCTTGAAGAGGGTTCATATGCAGGACAAGCGTTTAAAAATATTGCATTAAGAATTACTGGAGAAGAAGTACCTATAATGGATTTAAATATAAATGCAGGTGGATTTATAAGTTCAATAAAAAAATTATTTGGTCGTAAATAAGGAGGAGAATTTTTATGGGATTATTTGGTTTCGGAACAAAACAAAAGCCAAAAGATGTTGCAAAAGATAGGTTAAGACTAATACTTATTCATGATAGAGGGGATATACCAGCAGAAACTGTAGAAAAAATAAGAGAAGAAATATTAGAAGTTCTATCAAAATATATAGAAATTGAATCAGAAGATGTTGAAATTGCAGTAACTAAAAGTGATATTATAGAAGGTGATATGCAATCATCTATTTCCTGCAATATACCTATAAAAGGTGTTAGGGGAAGATAAAATATTAGAAATAGTGGAAACTAAGATGTTTTCACTATTTTAATTTATTAAAAATTTCTTATTATTTTATATTATGTATATATATTATAGAGAAAAAGGAAATAATAATATATAATTATTACGAGGTGATGCTTAGGTGTTAAGTGGTGATAGATATTCAAATAAAGGCAAATTTGATTTTAGGCTCTTACGTGAACTAGATAAAGGCCTATTATTTACTATGCTTATATTAGTTATATATGGAATTATAAACATATACATTGTTACGAAAGGTGGTGTTTTTCAAACTTTAGGTCCCTTTTATTTTGCAAAAAAACAGATTATATCTTTTCTTTTATCATTAGTTATACTTGGTATATTTTTAGCAGTAGATTATAGACTTTTATATAGATATGCACCTATTGTATATTGGATTGGTGTAATTTTACTTATAATGGTTTGGATACCAGGGCTAGGAGTAGAAGTTAATGGTGCTAGAGGATGGATTAATATAGGAATAACTAAGTTTCAACCGGCTGAAATAGCTAAATTTGGAATAATATTAATGGTTGCAAAATTAATAGATGACATGGAGGGAGATTTAAATACATTTAAAAATCTTTCTAAAATTGTAATATATGCTATTATTCCAGTAGCCTTTATACTAATCCAAAAGGATATGGGAATGACTATGGTATGTTTTTTCATTGTACTTGGAATGCTATATATTGGTGGTTTAGATAAAAGAATAATTAGTGGTGGCTTTTTAATATTATTTGTATCTATAATTGTTTTATGGAATTCAGGTTTAATATTATACCATCAAAAGGCAAGATTAATAGCATTTATGAGTCCAGAAACAGATGATTCTAACCAAGGATACCAACTTAGTCAATCCTTAATAGGAATTGGTGCTGGGGGTATTAGTGGAATTAGAACAAATTTAGATCCTGATATTTCACCAGGATATGCAGCAACTCATGTACCTGAAATACAAACAGACTTTATATTTGCAGGACTTTCAGAGCAGTGGGGGTTAATTGGAGGATTGTTTTTATTAGTCTTATATGGAATATTAATAGTAAAAATGATAAACATAGCACGAAAATCAAGAGATAAATTTGGAACTATGGTATGTATAGGAATTGTTTCATATTTTCTATTTGCAATAACACAAAATATAGGTATGACCATAGGATTACTTCCCATAACAGGAATAACATTACCTTTAATAAGCTATGGTGGAACCTCATTATTAACAACTATTATTTCAGTAGCAGCAGTATTAAGTGTTGGAATGCGAAAAAGAAAAATTCACTTTTAGATATAAAAAACAAGATGCAAATTATTTGTATCTTGTTTTTTTATATTTATCTTCTAAATTGATTAATGTGAAAATATACTTAAGTGTAATTAAAAATCTAGGAGGATAAAAATGGGAGATTATAAAAGTCAGTATGAAAAATACTATAGTAATATGAATAATAAGAAAAAAAGTAATTTCATTAAAAAACTAATAATACAACTTTCAGGTGCATTAGTGTTATTTGGAACTCTTTTAATAATTAAAGCAATTCCACTTGAAGAAACAAAAAATGCATATATAGTATCAAAGGATGTATTAAATAAAGAATTTAATATAAATGAAACAGTAATGGCTATAAACATACCAGAATTTCAAGATTACAAAGAAAGAACTTTAGATTTTATCGATAATATTAAGACTAAGATAACAGGGCAAAAGTCACTTAAGGAGAAGATTAAAGAAGAATTTATTCCACCTGTAATAGGTAAATTTAGAGAAATTGAAGAAGAAAATGGTGTGGTAATTGAGAATTCGGAAGATATGGATGTTCT
>CAMNZV010000313.1 GCA_946575275.1 uncultured Clostridium sp.
AATCATTAAAGGGTGAAGATTTAACTAATATATTTCAAGATAAATCTTATATGAAGGATGCTTGTAAATTAGATCAATTTATAACCTTTGAAAGATACACAGAGGAAAATCCTTTAATGGAAAATGTTTTTGTTACTGGAACTACTGGTTTTGTAGGGGCATATTTAGTTTATAATTTAATGGAAAGAAGTAAAGCTATAGTTTATTGTCATGTTAGAGCAAAGGATAAACCTTCAGGATTTAACAGAATAAAAGAAAATATGCAGTATTATAAATTATGGAAGGAAGATTATGAAAAAAGAATTGTTCCTGTTATAGGTTCTGTTGATAAGGTTAATTTGGGTATTGAAGAGGAAGAATATAACATTCTAACTAAAAAGATTGATACAGTATATCATAATGGAGCTATTTTAAACTTTATATATCCCTTTAATAGACTTTCTGATACTAATGTATTTGGAACTAAGGAATCTATAGCCTTTGCAAGTAAGGGGAAAAATAAGTTTTACAATTATGTATCTTCATATAGCGTTTTTGATAATCCTGCTTATTTTGGGAAAACTATTTTAGAGGATGATGAACTTCTTGCATACAGTGGATATTATCTTCCATATAGCGAAACTAAATGGGTATCTGAAAAGATAATTCATCTTGCAAGAAAGAAAGGTCTTAGAGCTTGTATATATAGACCAGGAGAAATAACAGGTGACAACAAGAATGGAATTTGGAAATATGGGGATTCTGTAAGCAGAACAGTTAAGGATATATTTACAAATAAAAAATATGCAGATACAGACCTTAATATGCATATGACACAGGTTGACTATATAGCCTCTGCAATGATAGAAATATCAAAGAAGGGAATAAACTATGGAAAAGCATATAATTTATTAAATCCAGAGGTTATAGCCTATAGAAGTCTTGGGGAAATGATTAAAGAATGTGGCTTTGAAACAGAAAAAATATCCTATGATAATTGGAAGAATAATTTATTTAATTCAGGAAATGAACATCCATTAAAATTACTTGAATCATTGTTTAAAATAAAGAAAAAGCCAAGTGAAGCTATTGAAAATAGATATGGTAAATTTGAGGCAAAGCTAGATTGTACCAATACTATAAATGCACTTAAAGAAACAGATATAAATTGTCCTTTAATAACTGTAGATCTAATGAAAAAATATATAAAAAACTTTATTTAAAAGAAAAGGCTGTGGAATTTCCACAGCCTCTTTGTTTATAAGTATTTATTCATTTCTTTTGAGCTATTTAGTAATTCCTGTGTTAGAGATTTTGCTCTAGTAGTTCTTTCATAATTTTCTTGTGTTGTGGCAGTTGTTTCTTCAATAGATGCCATAGTTTCCTCTGAAATTGATGAAATATCAGTAATGTTTGAAATAATATCATTATTTGTATTGGATATATTGGTTATTTCAGATGAAATAACTTGAGCATTTTCATTAACAACCCTCATCTTTTTAATAGTAGTTTTAAATATTTTTGATGTACTTGTTATTAATTCATTTTGTTCATTGTTAACTTGCCTAAGAGAAGTAACGGCATTTACACAAATTTCAACCATTTCTTGAAGCTTTGAAACAATTTCAGTAATATTATTTGCATTTTCACCACTTTGTGTTGCTAAGTTTCTTATTTCATCTGCAACTACTGCAAATCCACGTCCAGCCTCTCCAGCTCTAGCACTTTCAATTGAAGCATTTAATGAAAGCAAATTAGTCTGTTCTGCAAGTTCAGTTATTACTTCAGTAATTTTTTGTATTGAGGAAGTATTAGTTTTTAGTTCGTACATATATTTCCAAACATTATCACTATTTTCATTAACAGTTTTAGTTTTTTCATCTAAGGTGTCAACAATTTCAACACCATTTTTCATAGATTCAATAGTATCTTCTGAAATTTTACCCATATGATTTGCCTTGTTAGAGGTTTCTATAATTACATTTTGAACCTTGTCTGTAAGTTCAGTTTGGTTTTGAATACTGTTTACTGTTATTTCCATACCACTTGATATATTTGAAACAGCTGAGTTTATAGAATTTGAACCTTCTTCAATTTCATTAACTATTTCATAAACTTCATTAGAATTTTTATCAAGAATTGCAGCTATTTTTAAAACATCATCTAACATACTTTGAGTTTTAAGTTCACTTTCTTTAATTGTAGTAATTTTACTTTCATTTAGCTCAATTGATAATTTAGCTGATTTGTATAATGCAAAACAAACAATAAAAATTGTTCCAAGTTGCATGGTATAATCAGAGGTATTTGCTGAAGAGGTATATCCTTGTGTAAGGCCTAGGATAACTCTTCCTATATTTATTGTACAAACAGACACACAAAGTGTTCTTATAAGTTTAATATCAAAATATAAAAAGCTAAGTATTAGTATAGAAAATATGTATACAAAGGTTAATATAACATTAGCTCCAAACATAGCTATAAAAGATATTGGTAAATAGCTATATATTAGTACATGACTAAATTTAATATTATGGGGATCTTTTTTATAGAAAAAAATGTCTACTAAATATATAAGTATAATAATTGCTGAAAATCCTAAAAGTATAGGTGCTGGTGCATTAGGCTCTGCCTTGTAGCATTCTGCTACTTGTCCTGTTACTATAATGGCATATAGTAGC
>CAMNZV010000314.1 GCA_946575275.1 uncultured Clostridium sp.
GAAGTGCAAATACCTTAGCTTTTTTATGTGCTCTGTTTCAAAAGTATGAAAATGAAAAAAGAGAAAATGAAGCTTTAATTTTAGCTCCAACCCATGAATTAGTTGTTCAAATTGAAAATGAAATAAAATTATTAGCTAGCAATTCAAATATTAATATTACTTCTATGTCAGTTATTGGCGATGTTAACATTGAAAAACAAATAAAAAAATTAAAGGACATAAAGCCTCATATTATTGTAGGATCAACTGGAAGAGTTCTTGATTTAATTAAGAAAAAAAAGATTACAGCACACACCTTAAAAACTATAGTTATTGATGAAGGTGATAATTTACTATTAAATAAAAGCTCTGAAATGGTTATGGATATTATTAAAAAGGCTATGAAGGATACTCAAATCATGGTATTTTCTGCTACAATGAGCCCAAAATCTTTAAATATTTGTAACTCCTTTATGAAAAGTCCAACTATTTTCAAAAGCAACTCAAAGATACCTTTAAACCCTAATATTTCTCATTACTTTATTAAGGTTTCTGAAAGAGATAAATTTGATGTTTTAAGAAGATTACTTGCAGCAACTACTCCAACAAAGGCACTAGTATTTATAAATGGTAATTATCAAATAAATAAGATTACTGAAAAATTTGCTTGCCTTGGGAAATCTGCCTTTACCCTACATAAAGGTATCAGTAAAGAAGAAAGACAAAATGCATTGGAAAAATTCAGAACTGGTAAAATTAACATATTAATTTCTTCTGATATTTCTGCAAGAGGATTAGATATAAAGGATGTTACCCATATAATAAACTTAGACTTTCCCTTAACTACAAATGAATACTTACATAGGGCTGGTAGAACTGCAAGAGGTGAAAATAAATCAGGTACAACCATTTCTCTTGTAACAAATAAGGATCTTTCAAAAATTAAACTATATGAAAAAGAATTTAAAATCGAAATTACAGAAAAGAAACTAGCCTTTGGTAAACTAAATTAGCACTAACTTTATTTTCCACGTATAAAAAAAGATAAATTATGTATTGTGATTAATTCACAAAAAGCTGACAAATAATGTCCAATTAGAAATTAATGATATAATAGCATTATCACTTTAACTAGATAAGGAAATATTTCATCAAACTGATGAAGAACTTATCGGGTCCCTTCATTTCGATGTACAATATCAATATACTTTAAGTACAACTAATTATGGACTCAACCAGTATCTATGAATACTCTAACTAATTTTAGAAACCGGATTGTAGAAATTGAGGCTTTAACAAATGACGGCTTAATAATAGCTGAAGTTGAAGCCTTATCCAAAAGCATAGTTAAGTATTTATCTGTTGATAATAAAAAAGTTAGAGTATATTATTTAATGGTTAGCTCATCATGTAAAAAGTTAAGTAGAATTGAACTAATATATTCTGTAAATAGTAGACTTATAAAATCTCTAAATAAAATTAATCCGGATATTGTAAGTGATGAACTAAACCCGTATATTGAAAAGGGCATAAAAATGACACTATATATAGAACTAAAGATTTAAAGACAGATTCCAAACTTTCAATTTTAATTGAGCATTCCAAAATGTTATACAACATATCTTTAAAAGCTAGATAAATAACTACTTCAATAGAAGAGTTTCAGCTTTTAAAGAGAGTTCTTGAAGAATAAACTACAGAAAATACTAATAAAAATTTAGTTGTTAAAGATTCAAAAGATATAACTTCAACTAGTTTACAAAATCCAACTGAAAAAGATGCAACTTATAGAACAATATATGGTGGCAATATTGGTTATGTTGTGAATATACAAGAATCATTTAATGATGAAAATAGTGTTATAACAGCTATGACCTTAAGAAAAATATTCTCAGCTATTCGAAATTTGCTGATGATGTTATTGCTAATTTAGTATCACAAAATTAAAATTCAAACTGCAAACTACTAGTTGATGGTGCCTACTATGAACTAGAAAAGGCCAAAATACTTTAAATAAAGGAATTGAAATCCTCCCAAGTCAACCTGTTGGCAGAAAAGCATCTACTGATAAACTAAGTTATTCAAAATTCATTGTAGATGACGGAAAAAATATAATAAGTTGTTGTGCTAACGGAGTCGAGCCTATAGAGTCTTATTATAATTCAAAATCTTATACTGCAACTTTGATTCTAGTATATGTGGAAAATATCCTTTAAATTCACAATGTTCAAAGAAAATAGCAAAGAAATTTAATACCATACGAGTTATATGACTTCATCTGACTACCTTCCTAAACCTTTTTCGACCATATATTATAATATGTAGGTAGGGTCTCAGGTAAGACACTAATTTTTCATTCCAGAACCTCTTGATTTACAACTTCGATTTACGTTTACCTTTTGGGCTTAAGTTTGTCATGCAACCTCACCCACCTAATCGCCTTATCAAGTTTTTGTTCGTAGGCTCAAGAATTTTGTTACACCACTTCCTTCATCCATACCATTACTAATATCAACTTGTGGTTCACTACACTTGGCGGTAAATACCTGTGACTGGACTTCCACCAGTAAGATTAGTACCATGCCTGGCACATATAATTAAAGGGGCTGTCGCATTAGCGGATTAAAATCCGTTAGCGATAGCTCCTTTTTTAGTTTGTATAAAGTATTTTCT
>CAMNZV010000315.1 GCA_946575275.1 uncultured Clostridium sp.
ATACTACTCCAAAGGAATAAAGATCTGTTCTTATATCAACAACACTTCCTTTGGCTTGTTCTGGTGAAAAATAGTGAGCAGAACCCATTATAGTTGTTGTTGTTGTTAATGTAGCTGAGCTTGCAGATTTAGCAATACCAAAATCAGTAACTTTTACCATTCCCTCTTCTGTCACCAAAATATTTTGTGGCTTAACATCTCTATGAATAATTCCATTTTTATGAGCACAGTCTAATGCTCTTGCTATTTGTATTGCAACAGATAAGGTCGTTTCATAATTTAAGCTACCATATTGTTTAATAACTTCTTTTAATGTTTTACCCTTTACATATTCCATTACTATATAGTTTGTGCTTTCCTGTGTACCTACATCTAAAACATTTACTATATTGTTATCTGATAAAGTGGCAATAGCAGTAGCCTCTACTTTAAATTTCTTTACTACTTCTTCATTGTCTGAAAACTCATTTTTAAGTATTTTAACTGCTACAAACCTATTAAGTTTATTGTCTATAGCCTTGTATACTAAAGACATTCCACCTTCACCAATCTTTTCAAGTAATTCATACCTGTTTCCTAAAATTTCTCCAATCATTTATTACTCTCCTCCAAACAACAAAACTGTTATGTTATCACGCCCACCATTTTTGTTAGCAATTTCAATAAGGTTTTTACAAGCTTCATTAAAGCTTTCGCTATTTAACATTACTGAAATGATTTGTTCATTTGTTACTTCATTTGTAAGTCCGTCTGAACAAAGTAAAAATAAATCATATTGATTTTTTTCCATCTCAAAAATATCAACTTGAACATTTTCATTTGTTCCAACTGCTCTGGTTATAATGTTTTTCTTCGGGTGATTAACGGCTTCCTTAGCTGAGATTGTTCCTAAATCTACTAATTCCTGTACTAAGGAATGATCTTTGGTTATTTTTTCTATTATATTATCTTTTATTCCAAAGGTGGTGCTATCTCCAACATTTGCAATATATATTTTTTCCACGCCCAATAAGCATGCCGTTATGGTTGTGCCCATACCATTTAAGTCATCTCTTTCATGTGAATAATAAAATATTTTTTTGTTAACATAATTAATAGCTTCTCTTAATATATCTTTTTCATCACAAAGATTAATATTATCTTTAATAAATTCAATAACTCCATCTATTGCCATTTTACTTGCTACTTCTCCAGCGTTATGACCACCCATTCCATCTGCAACTACATATATTTTAAATCTACTACATTCAAAATAATTGCAAGAATCTTCATTTAGAGTTCTAATCATTCCTTTATCACTTAACATACTAACCATAAATGTTCCCCCTTTGTTATGGGTTAATGCTTATCTACAAGTGTATCAATATAACTTCTCCTAAGCTGTCCACATGCTGCATTTATATCACTACCCATTTCCCTTCTAACAGTTACTTCGACGCCTATATTTTTAATAATGTTTTCAAATTCCTTAACTGATTTTTCTGTAGCCCTTTTAAAAGAGTTTTCTCTTACTTGGTTTACTGGTATTAAGTTAACATGACATAACATTCCCTTTAACATTCTTCCTAAGGATTTTGCATCCTCAATTCCGTCATTTACATCCTTCACTAAAGAATATTCAAAGGTTATCCTTCTACCTGTCTTACTAATATAATAATTGCAAGCTTTTAAGATATCATTAATGGAGTATTTGTTTGCAATTGGCATTATTTCCTGACGTTTTTTATCATCAGTTGCATGTAAGGATATAGCAAGTGTAATTGAATAATCTTTATCAGCCAAATCATAAATCTTAGGTACTATCCCACAAGTTGATAATGTAATATGTCTTTGACCTATGTTTAAGCTATATTCTGCATTAACTATATCTAAAAACCTTATTACATTTTCATAATTATCTAGTGGTTCTCCACTACCCATAAGTACAATATTGGAAATCCTTGAATCTATAAGTTTTTGTGCTATTAATATTTGTGAAATTATTTCACCAGCCGTTAAATCACGAACTTTTCCATCTAATGTAGATGCACAAAACTTACAGCCCATTCTGCACCCTATTTGGGTAGAAACACATATTGAATATCCATGTTTGTATTTCATTATAACTGTTTCGATTATATTTCCATCCTTAAACATTAATAATAGTTTATGTGTTTCATCAATTTTAGATTTATATTCTTCTATTACCTTTGGAATTCCTATATAAAAATTTCTATTTAACTTTTCTATTAATGATTTTGGTAAGTTTTTCATTTCTTCAAAGTTAAAATTCAATTTATAAATCCAAGAAATTATTTGCTTTGCTCTAAATGACTTTTCATTATTGTTATCACACCATAATTCAAGTTCCTTTAAAGTAAAATCTAAAATATTTTCCATTTTTTCTCCTATTTTTTAATTAATTTTGCAATATAAAATCCATCCATATAGTCATTTGGCATTATTGTTAATGAACCTATTTTATCATATTTTATATTTTCACCTTTTCCAATAAATATCTTTTCTATTTCACAATCCTTGTGAGTATTTAAGAACCATTCAATATTCTCTTCATTTTCCTCTTTATTTAAGGTACAAGTAGAATATATCATTGTACCACCTATTTTTAGATATTCCCAAGAATTATTCATTATTTCTCTTTGAACA
>CAMNZV010000316.1 GCA_946575275.1 uncultured Clostridium sp.
CTCTTATCTTCTCAAGTTGATTCATGTATTTCACTTCCTAACTTTATTTTAAGTAACTTTCTCCAACAATTACAACATCACCAGCTCCTACAGTTAGAATTATATCGTCAGCCTTGGTTTGTTTTTTCAAATAATTTGTTGCTTCATCATGAGAATGTACATTAGTGCATTTTAAACCTGTTTTTCTAATAGCATCTCCAAGCTCTGTGGAAGATACTAAACCTGTATCCTTTTCTCTTGCAGCATAAATATCCATTAATATAAGCTCATCTGCAAGGTCAAAGGCAGTTACAAAGTCATTAAATAAGGTCTTTGTTCTGGTATAAGTATGTGGTTGAAAAACACAAAATATTTTATTGTGAGGGATTTTAGTTGCAGTTTCTAAGGTCGCTTTAATTTCCGTTGGATGATGAGCATAATCATCAATAACAGTAACTCCATTAATTTCTCCCTTGAATTCAAATCTTTTGTGGGCACCACTATTGTTAGATAATCCTTGAATTATTTTATCTTCAGGTATATTAAATATTAAGCCTACAGCAATAGATGCTAAAGCGTTTAAGATGTTGTGTTTACCTGGATTTGATAAAGTTATGCTAAATAGTTTAGTTCCCTTTTGGTAAACAGTAAAGGAACCACAACCATTATTGTTATAGGAAATATCCTTTGCCACAATATCTTCATCATTAAATCCATAGGATATTGTATTACAAGAAGCCTGAAGAAGTATTTTTTTAACATTTTCATCTCCACCAAACCCTATAAGATACCCGTCATTTGGGATTAAGGTTGAGAACTTTTTGAAAGTTTCATAAATGTGATTAAGATCCTTATAGTAATCTAAATGGTCAGCTTCAATATTTAAAATTATACCAACATAAGGTGGAAATTTTAAAAAAGATGCTTTATATTCACATGCTTCTGTTATAAAGTATTCACTTTTACCAATTCTATAATTTCCGCCTATGGAGTCAAGCTCACCACCAACTAATATTGTTGGATCTAGATTTGCATCTAGTGTTATTTGTGAAATCATAGAGGTTGTAGTTGTTTTACCATGGGTTCCTGAAATTGCCACATTATATTTATGACCTTTCATTATTAAACCTAAAAATTCAGCTCTATCCATTAATATAAGGTTTTGATTTTTTGCCTCAATTAATTCAGGATTACTTTCAGGTATAGCAGCTGTATATACAACTAAATCAACATTTTTTAAGTTATCCTTAGAATGACCTATGTATATTTCAGCACCCTTCTCCCTTAGGGAATTAAGTATATTAGAATCCTTAAAATCAGAACCAGAAACATTATAGCCTTTGCTGAGCAATACAGCAGCTAAACCACTCATGCTAATTCCACCAATTCCAATAAAGTGTATTTTTTTATTTTTATCTTTTATAAAATCAAATGACATAATTAACAGCCCCTTAATATATTTTAAGTACATTTATAATTATATACAATTTTTTGGATTTGAACACAATTAATCAATTAAAATTTTAAAAACTATTGATAACATAGGCATATTAGAATAAAATATGAATATTAGGTGTAAAATAAACAAAGAATATTCGTATAATTTTAACAAAGGAATAGGTGATTAAAATGGAGAAACTAAGCAGAAATAGTAGGGTTGTTGCAATTACAAAAATGCTAACAGAAAATCCTAATAAGATTATAGGTTTAAATAAATTTTCGGAAATATTAAATGCTGCAAAGTCTACCATTAGTGAAGATATAGTTATAATTAGAGAGTTAATGGAAAAACTAGAAATGGGAAAAGTTGAAACAATTGCAGGTGCAGCAGGTGGAATTAAATTTATCCCTATAATAGGAAAGGAAAAGGGAAAGGAATTTGCCATTGAATTATGCAATCTATTGAAAGATAAAAGTAGAATTATTGCTGGAAATTTTATTTATATGACAGATGTAATGTACAATCCTAAAATTATTGGTAAGGCAGGAGTAATATTATCATCTTGCTTTAAAAATTTGAACATAGACTATGTTATAACTGTTGAAACAAAGGGAATTCCATTAGCATATGAAGTTGCAAGAAATTTAGGGGTTCAACTAGTAATTGCAAGAAGAGATTCTAGGGTTACAGAAGGATCTACTGTTACAATAAATTATTTATCAGGAAGCAACGGTAGGCTTCAACAAATGTCATTATCAAAAAAATCAATGAAAGCAGATAGTAGAAGTGTTTTTATAGATGATTTTATGAAGGGTGGAGGTACTGCCTTAGGGATAAAGGAATTGGTAAAGGAATTTTCCAGTGAACTAGTAGGAATAGGAGTATTAATTGATAATAATCAAGTTGATAAAAAGCTTATTGATGAATATGTATCTATAGTAGAATTGGCCTCCGTTGGAAATGATTTAAGGATTGATGTACATCCATCTAAGATGTTTTCATAAATATTCAAAAAAATCTAAAAATTTAAAAAATAAAGAAGGATTTTGGCAATAGGTGGAGAAATATAATATCATAAAGCAACTGGAGGTGTATCAAATGCAAATTACAGACGTTAGAATTAGAAAAATAGCAGCAGATGGGAAAATGAAAGCAATAGTTTCTGTAACTTTTGATAATGAGTTTGTTATTCATGATATTAAAGTTATTGAAGGTCAAA
>CAMNZV010000317.1 GCA_946575275.1 uncultured Clostridium sp.
TGATGCAGGAACATCCACAGAATTTATTATTGACTATTTAACTAAGAAAAATGTGACTTATGTAACAAATGGTATTGTACATGCAAAAAAACTTATACAAAAAGGTTTTAAGGTTTATATATTAGGTGGGCAAATCAAATTACAAACAGAGGCAATAATTGGAATTGAGGCTGTAAACAATATAAAAAAATATAATTTTACAAAATCATTTATTGGCACAAATGGAATAGATATTAATGGAGAACTAACAACACCAGATGTTGATGAAGCACTTCTTAAAAGTGAGGCAATTAATAGAAGTGAAAAGACATATGTTTTAGCAGATAGTTCAAAATTTAATAAAATATCAGCTATAACTTTTGGAAATATAGAGAAAACTATTGTTATAACAACTAATGATATTCCAAAGGAATTTTTAAATAGAGAAAATATTATGGAGGTGAAATGAAATGATTTACACAATAACTTTTAATCCATCATTAGATTACATAATAAAAGTTTCAGATTTCAAATTAGGATATGTAAATAGAACTACAAGGGAGGATATTTATCCAGGAGGAAAGGGGATAAATGTGTCAATAGTGCTTGGAAATTTAGGATTCACAAGCAAGGCATTGGGATTTATAGCAGGCTTTACTGGAGAGGAAATAGAAAGAAGAATTATAGAAAAGGGAATATCATCTGAATTTATTAAAATTCATAATGGCCTTTCTAGAATTAATGTAAAAATGAAGTCAAATGAGGAAAGTGAAATTAATGGAAATGGACCTGAAATAACAAAAGATGCATTACAAAGCTTATTTTCAAAACTTTCTGTATTAGAAGATGGAGATATTTTAGTTTTAGCAGGAAGTATACCATCATCCCTACCATCTAATATATATGAAGAGATAATGTGTATATTAAAGAAAAAGAAAATAAAAATAATTGTAGATGCAACAAAGGATTTGCTTTTAAATGTTTTAAAATATAAACCATTTTTAATTAAACCTAATAATCATGAGCTTGGTGAAATGTTTAATGTGGTGCTTAAGGATGAGGAAGAAATAATTCACTATGGGAAGAAATTATTAGAAATGGGTGCTGAAAATGTATTGATTTCAATGGCTGGTGATGGTGCAATACTTTTATCAAATAATGGAAGTGTATTTAAAAGTGGAGTACCAAAAGGTATTGTTAAAAATTCAGTTGGAGCAGGAGATTCTATGGTGGCAGGATTTCTTGCAGGGTATTTAAAGGATAATGATTTGGAAAAGGCCTTTAAGATGGGGGTTGCAACAGGAAGTGCCAGTGCCTTTTCAGAGGAGCTTGCAACAAAAGAGGAAGTTTTAAGGTTATTAAAGGAAATATAAAATTTAGGGAGGTTTTAAAGATGAGAATTACAGATCTATTAAAAAAAGAAGGTATATCATTAAATGCTAATATTTCATCAAAAGAAGAGGCAATTAATACTTTGGCAGATTTGATGTATGCATCTGGATATTTAAATAATAAAGAAGAATACAAAGCAAAGGTTTTAGAAAGAGAAGCTTTAAGCACAACTGGAATTGGAGATGGAATTGCAATTCCACATGCTAAAACAAAAGCTGTAAAAAATCCAGGTTTAAGTTCTATGGTAGTTTCAGGGGGTGTTGACTATGATTCCTTAGACGGAGCGCCAGCAAAGTTATTTTTCATGATAGCAGCTCCAGAATCAGCAGACAATTTACACCTTGAAGTCTTGGCAAGGTTATCAACAATTCTTATGGATGAGGACTTTAGGGAAAAATTAATAAATGCAAAGACAAAGGATGAATACTTAAAGCTTATTGATAAAAAGGAAACAGAAAAGTTTAAAGAAGAACCAAAGAATGATGAATCTATTGAAGGTGGATACAGAGTTTTAGCTGTAACTGCATGTCCAACAGGAATAGCACACACTTATATGGCAGCAGAAAGTCTTGAAAATAAGGGCAAAGAAATGGGAATTTCAATAAAGGTTGAAACCAATGGCTCTGGAGGCAAAAAGAATGTATTAACAGCTAAGGAAATTGAAGAATGTGACTGTATAATAATTGCAGCTGATAAAAAGGTTGAAATGGATAGATTTAATGGGAAAAGAGTCATTCAAACTAAGGTTGCAAATGGTATCCATAAAGCAGAGGAATTAATAAATGAAGCAATAAGTGAAAAAGCTCCTATTTATCATTCAAAGGGAGAGTCAATAGACGGGGAAACCAACAAAGAGGAGAAGGAAGGTATTGGAAGAAAGATTTATAAAGATTTGATGAATGGTGTATCACATATGCTTCCTTTTGTTATTGGAGGTGGAATATTAATTGCAATAGCCTTCTTATTGGATGATTATAGTATTGATCCAAGTAACTTTGGTAAAAATACACCTCTTGCAGCCTTCTTTAAAACAACAGGAGATATGGCATTTGGATTTATGCTACCAATATTAGCTGGATATATTGCAATGAGTATTGGAGATAGACCAGCCTTAGCCGTTGGATTTGTTGGTGGTGCATTGGCAAGCAGTGGAGGCTCAGGATTTTTAGGGGCATTATTAGCTGGTTTTATAGCAGGATATTTAGTATTAGGACTTAAAAAGCTATTTAGCTATTTACCAGATAGCTTAGAAGGAATA
>CAMNZV010000318.1 GCA_946575275.1 uncultured Clostridium sp.
TTTTTGATTTAATAATTTTTTTTAAAGGAGTTGTACTCAAAATAATCATCACCTTTCTTTATTATTATTTCTATTTTTCTATTTATTATTCACATTTTTTTCTATTACCAAATAGCATTTATGGAAATATTGTTGTATATTAATATTATATAAGTATATTTATATAAGAAAAATCTTAGGAGGATTTAAAATGTCACTTTTTAAAGGCTCTGGAGTTGCACTTATAACCCCTTTTATAAATGATGAAGTTAATTTTAATAAATTAGAAGAAATTATAAATTGGCAAATTTCTGAAGGTACTGATGCTATAATTATTTGTGGAACTACAGGTGAGGCTACAACTATGACCTCAAAAGAAAAAAAGGAAGTCATTAAATTTACAGTAGATGTTGTAAACAATAGAATTCCTGTAATTGCAGGAACAGGCTCAAACAATACTAAAAGCTCCATTGAAATGTCTAAATATGCTGAATCTGTTGGTGTTTCTGGTCTTTTAGTTATTACACCCTACTATAATAAAACTAATTCAAAGGGTTTAATTGAACACTTTAAGGCTATATCAAATGCTGTTAACACCCCAATTATCCTATATAATGTTCCAAGCAGAACTGGTGTTAACATTACCCCTGCTGATTTAGTAGTTTTAAGCAAGCTAAATAATGTTATTGCAATAAAAGAAGCTAGTGATAACATTTCACAAATTGCAAATATGAAGGCCTTAGTAAAGGACAATATTGATATTTACTCTGGTAATGATAATCAAATTGTGCCTGTAATGTCTTTAGGTGGTATTGGTGTTATATCAGTACTTGCTAATGTGTGTCCAAAAATTGTTCATGAAATTGCAATTAGCTATTTAAATAAAGATATTGACAAATCTTTAAAACTTCAATTAGAATATTTAGAATTAATAAATACCTTGTTTATTGAAACAAATCCAATCCCCGTTAAACATGCTTTGAATTTAATGGGCAAAGATGTTGGACCTTTAAGACTTCCATTATATGATATGGATGAGTCTAACTTACTAAAACTAAAAAATGTACTTGAAAAATATAAACTAATTTAGGAGGAACTTATGATTAAAGTAATATTAAATGGTTGTTTAGGAAAAATGGGACAAATGGTTATAAATACAGCATCTCAGTTTCCAGAAATAGAAATTGTTGCAGGAATTGATAGATTTGACAATGGAAGTGAACTTAAAATATTTAATTCTATAAAGGATGTAAATATTGACTATGATGTCTTATTAGACTTTTCAAGAGCTGAAGCCTTAGGAGACTTAATTGAATTAACAGAAAAAACAAAAAAGCCATTAGTTATATGCTCAACTGGTTTTTCAGAGGCTGATTTAAACCTAATTGACGAAAAAAGCAAAACATTACCTTTATTTAGATCTGCAAATATGTCAGTTGGAATAAACCTTCTTAATTCCTTATTAAAAAAGGTTTCACCTTTATTATATGGAAATTATGATATTGAAATAGTTGAGAAACATCACAACCAAAAAGTTGATGCCCCAAGTGGTACTGCTATTTTACTTGCAGATACTATACGTGATTCTCTAAAGGATGAAGTTACTTATGTAAATGGTAGAAATGGCAGTGCAAAAAGAGAACAAAATGAAATCGGAATCCATGCAGTACGTGGTGGTGGTATAGTTGGTGACCATGATGTAATCTTTGCAGGTACAGGTGAAGTTATAGAACTTAGTCATAAGGCAATTTCAAGAGAGGTTTTTGCTGTTGGCGCCCTTAAAGCTTGTGAATTTATGGGTACTATAAAGGAACCTGGATTGTATAACATGGATGATGTTTTGCAATTATAATTATTATTTAAAAAGCACAAATTCTTGTGCTTTTTTTTTACAATCCAAAGGAAACAATTTATAAAAAAAATCATATTTATATAATGAATACTTAAAAGGTTGTGTTTCATGGATTATGATTTCAAAAACCCCTATGATTTAGCAAGATATATTAAAAATTGCAAAAAATCCACCCCCTTAAAGGTTTATATAAATGGTGATATGAAAAATATAGATTTATCTAAAATTGAATGGTACGGTGGAGACAGTTTTTATATTCTATTTGGAGAGTATGAGGATATTATAAGAATTATTAATGAAAACCCTTCTGCAATTAATAATTATAGAATTGAACTTGATAGAAGAAATTCTGCAATTAAAACCCTTGATTTATGTAAAATCAATGCAAGAATTGAGCCTGGTGCAGTAATACGTGATTTTGTAACTATAAATAAAAATGTAGTTGTTATGATGGGTGCAATTATAAATATTGGAGCAATTATTGGTGAAAACTCTATGATTGATATGAATGCTGTTATAGGTGCAAGATGTAGAATTGGAAAAAATGTTCATGTTGGTGCCGGTGCTGTTATTGCTGGTGTTTTAGAACCACCTAGTATGAATTCCTGTGAAATTTTTGATAATGTGTTAATTGGAGCAAATTCAGTTATTTTAGAAGGTATTAAAATAGGTGAAAATTCTGTTGTTGCAGCTGGTGCTATAGTTACTAAAGATGTACCTGAAAATGTTGTAGTTTGTGGAATACCTGCAAAAATAATTAAAGCTGTTGATGAAAAAACTAAAAGTAAAATATC
>CAMNZV010000319.1 GCA_946575275.1 uncultured Clostridium sp.
GGACGAGGTGACGATGCGCGTCAGGAATGGTTCCAAGGTCGATGTGATCGCCGTCCAACATAACCTGCTTCAGTTAATGTAGTAGCATCAGCAATTGCAAATGGTACATTTAAGAATTTTGCTAGAGTTTGTGCTAAAAATGTTTTACCAGACCCTGTAGGACCAAGTAATAATATATTACTTTTTTGTAGTTCAACATCATCACTTACATCATTAGCATTTATTCTTTTGTAATGGTTATATACAGCTACAGATAATGATCTTTTAGCTCTTTCTTGACCAACTACATATTCATCTAAATATGCTTTAATTTCATTTGGTTTTGAAAGGGTTCTGCTATCAAATTCTAAAGTATCTTCTGCTTCATCTGCAATAATTTCAGAACATAATTCAATACATTCGTCACAAATGTACACTCCAGGTCCTGCAATTAATCTCTTTACTTGGTCTTGATTTTTACCACAAAAAGAGCATTTTAACTGTTTTTTATCATCAAACTTTGCCATAACGTCACCTCACTTATTTATCTATTAATTAAAAATTATTTTTCTTTTTTTAATTCACTTTTAACTATTACCTTATCAATTAAACCATATTCCTTAGATTCATCTGCACTTAAGAAATAGTCACGTTCAACATCTTTTTCAAGAACTTCTAAAGGCTTACCAGTGTTTTCACTTAAAATTTTGTTTAAGTTAGCCTTTGTTTGAAGTATTCTTTTTGCATGAATATCAATATCTGTTGCTTGACCTTTAAATCCACCTAAAGGTTGATGAATCATGATTTCTGCATTTGGCAATGCAATTCTTTTTCCTTTGCATCCACTTGATAGTAAAAATGCTCCCATAGATGCTGCAAGACCTATACAAATTGTTGAAACATCACACTTAATATAGTTCATTGTATCATATATAGCCATTCCTGCTGTAACTGAACCTCCAGGACTATTGATATATAAATATATATCCTTATCTGGGTCCTCACTTTCTAAAAATAAAAGTTGAGCTATGATTAAGTTAGCAGAATCATCGTTAACTTCACCACTTAACATTATTATTCTATCTTTTAATAATCTTGAGAAAATATCATAAGATCTTTCTCCCCTACCAGTTTGTTCGACAACCATAGGAACTAATGCCATATAAACTACCTCCTAATATAATACCCTATTTTCTTTTAAAGGATACCACTTTAATATTATTAATCCATATTCTAAATAATTGCCAGAAATATATCTGGCAATTATTTGTGTAAATTTAATTATAGTACAAATTAAATAGCTTTGCAATTGTCTATTAAGAATTTTATAGTCTTTGTTATTTTTATATCATTATTTAGCATATCATTTTGTGCATTAACTAAAAGGTCAGCCATCTTTTCAACATCATCTTGTGAATACATCTTTGCAAGCTCTAATGCTTTTTCTTTTAGTTCTTCTTCTGTTGCTTTAATATCTTCTTGTTTTGCAATTTCATTTAAAACTAAATCAGCTCTAACTTTTCTTTCTGCATTTTCTTTCATGTATTCTCTCATTTTTATGTTATCACTACCTGTGTATTCTAAATACTGTTCAAGTGATAATCCTTGATATTGTAGTCTATTTTTTAACTCATCAACCATAACATCAATTTCTTTTTCAATCATTACTTCTGGCAAATCAATTGTTGCTACTTCTATTGCAGCTGTAATTGTTGCTTCTTCTGTTTCGCTCTTTGATTTAGCTTGATTTTCTTCGTCTATCTTTTTCTTTATATCAGCTTTTAGTTCATCTAATGTTTCAAATTCTGAAGAATCCTTTGCAAATTCATCATCTAATTCTGGTAATTCTTTTACCTTTATTTCTTTTATTGTAACTTTAAATGTTGCTTCTTTACCATTTAATTCTTCTTTTCCGTAAGCTTCTGGGAAGGTTACTTTAACTTCTTTTTCTTCTCCAATTGAAGAACCTATTAATTGTTCTTCAAAATTATCGATAAATGATCCTGAACCAATTTCTAGTGAATAGTCTTTTCCTTCTCCACCTTCAAATGCTTCTCCATCAATATATCCAATAAAGTCTATAATTGCGATATTTTTATCTTCTACTGTACCTTCTGTTTTTGTTTCAAGTCTTGAATTTTTTTGTTGCATATCTAAAAGAGCTTTTGTTATGTCTTCTTCTTTTGTTTCATATTCTACTTTTTTAATTTCTAAGCCTTTATATTCACCTAGTTTAACTTCTGGAAATACTACAACTTCAGCAGTGTAAACTAAATCTTTATTTTCACCAATTTCAACAATATCAATTTTCGGATAATCAACTGGCTTTATTTCATTTTCATCTAATGCCTTTGGGTAACTTTCATCTAAGACAAAATTTACAGCATCATCATATAGCACTTCAATTCCGTAGAATTTTTTAACCATTGCCATTGGTACTTTTCCTTTTCTAAATCCTTGAACATTAAAGTGCATCTTATTTTTATTATAAGCCTTTTTTAAGGCATTATTAAACTTTTCTGCCTCTACCTTAATTTCAATTTTAACCTTGTTAGCTTCTATTTTTTCCATTTTAGCTTCCATCTTTTTATTATTCCTCCTAAAATAGTTCTCTTCTACATTATTATAGAC
>CAMNZV010000320.1 GCA_946575275.1 uncultured Clostridium sp.
ATTGATTTTTCCAATATTATTACTCATTATATTATTTTTATTTATTATATTAATCTCAAATTCTATCATTTCTACTTGCTTTTCTAATTCATCAATATTTCTAGATAATTTCCTCTTTTGTGCAAGTTCCTCTTTGTATTCTTCCATATAATCTAAATTTTTTCTTTTCTCATTAAGCTCACTAATATCATCATCAATTAATTTTTCTCTTTGTTTCAAAAAATCTAACGATGAAATATTATTATCTTTAGAATATATTCTAATCTTATTTTCACATTCTTTTAAATCATTACAAAGTTTATTTTTTTTATTTAATAGATCCTTATATTCCCTATTTAATAAAAATAAATATATTGTATCATAAGTTTCATTAGTTGTCATATTCATTAAATATTTAATCATGTTGTCTGCCTTCATATCATTCAACCTTACAAATTTAGGCAGTAATTGTCTAAATGTTGGATATTGATCATTACAGTTAAATATAATATTTTTTAACTCGCTATCAAAATCTTCCTTTGTAATGACTTTATCATTTATTTTTCTTTTTCCTCTATTAAATAATTGCCTAACTATTTTAACTCTCTCTTTTTTATTATTGTTTTCCTGTTTAATTAAAATAAGTTCTGCTTCAACTTTATTATCTTCTAAAAAGTTTTTTACATTTTTATTTTCAGTCCTAGTATCTTCATCATAATATAGTTTTTTCACTGTGCTTGCACCTAAGCATAAATCTATAATATTTAATACAGTAGTTTTACCTATATTATTTCCACTTTCCTCAGCTTTTTTACTTGTCTTATCAACAATTAAATTAAGTCCTTGTAAATTAAAAGATATGTCTCTGATGACTTCTTTTGTAGGTTTTGTAATTCTTATTATTAATCTTTCTATTAACATCTTGTCACCTTATTTCCTTCTAACTTTACCGCTGATAACATATATAGCCAATCAATAGAATAATATAAAAAATCTATATGTAAGTTTTTATCTATACGATCTTTTACTTTAACATATAATTCATCTATCGAAATACCTTTACTTTTTTCCAGTATTTCTAGAATAACACTACCTATATAAAAAAGTGAAAATTTAGGTTCTCTATCTTGATTTATTATCATTAATTATCACCTTGGCTTCTCTAAAATTTTACAATGGATAAATGCATAACATATTATTCTACTTAATCCATCTTCAATATCTTCAATTAAAATATTTTGTCCATTAATTCTTTCTGTTAATGTATCTATTACAGATGTTATTATAGCATCTGAATTTTCCCTAATAACATCAATTTCCTTCATGCCCCTGTTCTTTTTTAAAAATTGTCCTTTTGATTTTTTATATAATGAATTAATATTTCTTAATATTTTTCTTTTTATTCCTATGTTATTGTCATCAATGACATTAAAAGCATGATCACATATATTCCCGTACTCACTATATTCATCAATTATATCTTTATACTCTATTACATCATTATATTCTATTTTATCATCAATTTTATATTCCTTTAATTCTAATTTATTTATTTTATAAATTTTATCCAATTCTTCGTCAGGTATATTGGTAATTTCGGCCAATTTTTCCACTATCTCTGGTATTAGCGATGGGAATTTCACACTCTTATTATCATTATGTACATGAACATCCCCATGAATTTCCCCTGCTATGATGCCATTATTTTCACCTTTGTTTCCTACTAAATTATCTCTTTTTTCCACCACTTTTTCCTACTCCCCCACTAACAATTCCAGCAATAACCCCTTCATTTTTCCCAGAATTTTCTACCAATATATCTCCACTATTTTCTGTACTACTACCTTCATTTTTATGACTATGCATTTCAAAATTAGCACTTATATTTTCTATTTTAATTAATATTTTCTTACTATCATTCTTTGCCTTTACAGCTACTATTGCTGAAATAACACCTGCAACCATTGATACAATAGAAATTGCTAATGTAATATAATCCATTAACCCCACCCCTTACATTTAAATATTATAAAATAATAATAACACATTGAATCTAATTAAAAAACTATAATTTTAACGCCTAAATATTGAACGTACGTTCTTTTTATATTGTAATAATACCATAAATTACATTGTGGTGATAGACATATGAAGAACTTTTCTATATCTATTGAAAAGAAAAATATACTTTTTGAGGCAACCAATATTCAAAAAGGAATATATCTAACTATTCTTAGAATCCCTCCAACAATAGGCATATCCAAATCTATTGTTAATAATAGGTACAAATACCTCTCTATAATTGCCGAAGAAATTGGACATCATTTCACTGGTGTAGATAATTTAACTATTAAATCCAAAAATTATTCTGAAAAACTTCAAAAGAATAAAAAAGAAAATAAAGCAAATTTATGGGCTGCTAACTTTTTAATAAGTGCTGGAGTTTTTGTCCAAGCTCTTTATAACTGCATATCTACTTCTTATGATATGTGTGAATATTTTAATGTTACAAATAAAATACTAAAGTGTAAAATATTATTGCAAATGATATTATAAGGATGTAGTAATTATGGCATATAACAATGTTGTAAAA
>CAMNZV010000321.1 GCA_946575275.1 uncultured Clostridium sp.
GGAACAATGTTCAAAGACTTATACTGTCCCTATAAATCAAAGAAAGATTAGTTGAGGTGTTATTATGGATAAAAATGAAATGCTTAATAAAATAATGAAATATCAATTTTTTGCTCTTGACTTAAATTTATATTTAGACAATTTTCCAGAAGAAAAAAAGGCCGTAGATGATTATAAATTACTTTCTTCTAAACTTAAATGTTTAATTAAAGAATATGAAGCTGAATATGGACCTTTATCAAACTTTGGAAGTGCTTACTATGAATGTCCAGAAAAATGGACATCTTGCCCATGGCCTTGGGAAAAACAATGATTTAAAGGAGAAATTATGTGGTATTATGTAAAAACTCTACAACATCCAATTAACTTAAAAAGTAAAGACTTGAAAATGGCAAGTTTCCTAATAACTCAATACGGGGGACCAGATGGCGAATTAGGTGCTGCCCTAAGATATTTAAATCAAAGATTTACAATGCCAACTGGAAAGTCAAAGGCACTTTTAACTGATATAGGCACTGAAGAAATGGCACATGTTGAAATGCTTGGCACAATGGTTTATCAACTTATGGAAAATGCTTCTATTGAGGAAATTAAAAAAGCTGGTTTAGGTGGACATTATGCAGATCACGGAAAAGGATTATTTTATTCAAATTCTGAGGGAGTTCCTTGGACAGCATCCTATATACAAAGTAAAGGTGAGGTAATAGCAGACCTTCACGAAGACATGGCTGCTGAACAAAAGGCGAGAGTTACTTATGAGTGGTTAATTAATTTAACTGATGATAATGAAATCAAAGAAATTTTAAAGTTTTTAAGAGAACGTGAAATAGTCCATTATCAAAGATTTGGTGAAGCCTTAATGGATGTAGAGGACAACTGTAAATAAGTTAAGAGGCTGTGGTACTAAAATACCACAGCCTCTTAACTTATATCAATTTTAACCTTACTACCATAACCTCCTGATTTTGCAGGTTCAACTACTAATTTTATTGGCACCCTATTTTTAATGCTTTCTACATGACTTATTATACCAACTTTTAATTTATCATTATGAATTCTTTCTAAAGATGACATTACAATTTCCAATAAATCATCATCTAAGGTACCAAACCCTTCATCTAAGAAAAATAATTCAAGAGGTGCAGCGCCTTTTAATTGAAGTTCACTAGATAATGCTAACGCAAGGGCTAAAGATGCTAAAAAGGTTTCTCCTCCAGATAACGTAGATGTGTCCCTTTCAACTCCTCCATTTTTATAATCTCTTATTATAAATCTTCCATTTTCATTTACCTCTAATGAATAGTTTCCATTTGTTATGTTCATTAACCTTTTAGATGCCTCAATGGAAATATATTTTAGCCTGTTTAATGCAACAAATTCAATAAATCTTTTTCCTTTAAATAACTTTTCCAAATCATTTAGTATAGCTAATTTATGCTCTATTTCAAACTTCTTCTGTGTAATCTTAGATAACTCATCTATTTTTTTCTTTAATAGCTTTATCTCCTCACCTTTTTTTATTTTTTCCTCAGATACCACCTTTATTTTTTCTTCTAATTGAAGTCTTTCATTAGATATATTGTTATATTCATCCTCATTAACTGACCTGTTATTAATTCTTTTTTCCAAGCTTTCAATAGCTCCCTTTACTTTAGATGCCTTTAACTTATAAGTCTCAACCTCATCCTTTAATTCATTTATTTCAGACCTTGTAATTAATGCCGCCTTTACCTCTTTAACATTTTCAAAGCCTTCCTCACATATAATTCTATCTAACTTTATATTATCCTCACTTAACCCCTTATTTAATTCTAAAATCCTACTTGATACTTCAATAAATCTGTTATTTAATCCAGTTGAAATATTTTCTATTTCCGTTTTTTCATTAGTGGCTTTAGTATAATTATCTTCAATAATCTTAATATTTTTTTCTAGGTGTAAAAGATATTCCGATATATCCTTAACCTCACCTATATTATCTAAAATTTTCTTTTCCCTATCTAAAATATTTTCTTCCTTTTCAATCTTTATAGATTCACCCTTAACTAACCGTTCTTTTAATATGTTAATTTCATTTTGTATACCTTCTTTTTGTATAACAAGTCTTTCAGTATTTTCTCTAAGCTCCTTTTGCTTTAATAACAGGTTATTCTTTTTATTTTCATTTGATAATATTTTTTTATTTTCTATTTTGAATTCATTAACACCAGTTTTTAAGGTAATATCCAATATCCCCTCTTCTAGTACCTTTAAATCTAGTTTTATTTTGTTGTCTTCTAAAATAAGTTCACTTATCCTATTATTATTTTCAGATAAAATACCAATATACTTATTTAACTCGCTTTTAATACTTCCCTGTTCTTCTACTAGCTTATTAATATTACTATCTAGCATTTCTTTATTAGTATTGTAGCTTTCAATATTTACCATCAAATTATTAAGTTCATTTTTCAATTGTTCTAAATTAGTTTCCTTAAAATCCTGACCAATATCTAAAATATCATTATTTAATTTAATATTTTTATTTATTAATTCTTCCTTTTGAATGCAAACCTTTGTTAT
>CAMNZV010000322.1 GCA_946575275.1 uncultured Clostridium sp.
ATCTATACTCATTTGTTTACCTGGCAAAGCATCTAATGTAAATCTTGCAGATACCTCTGAAACTCTTCCAGCACCATTAGTTATAACAATAAATTGTATAATTATTATTATTAAGAATATAATTATTCCTACTACATAATTACCACCAATTACAAATTCTCCAAAGGATTCTATAATTGTACCTGCATCAGCTTCTGTTAATATTAACCTTGTTGATGAAATATTAAGAGCTAATCTAAACAATGTAGTTACAAGTAACAATGATGGAAATACTGAAAATTGTAAAACATTTGTTGTAAACATTGTTATTAACATAATCATAATTGACAATGTTATGTTTATGGCTAGCAAAACGTCAAGAACTCCTTTTGGTAATGGGATTATAATCATTAAAACTATACCAATTACAGCTAAGGATACTATTACGTCTAAATTGTCTTTTATACTAAATTTTTTCTTACTTTGCACTTCCAAATTAATCCCATCCTTTAATAGAGCTTTTACTATTTTCTTTTTGCATTAAGACTATATACCATAGCTAAAATTTCTGCAACTGCTTGGTATAAATCCTGGGGTATTTCACCTTCTATTTCAACTTGTTCAAATAACATTCTTGCTAAAGGCTTATTTTCCATTATAGGCACTTTATTTTCAAGAGCAATTTCTTTGATTTTAAGTGCTATTAGATCTGCACCTTTTGCAACTACAATTGGAGCTTCTGTTTTACCATCCTCATATTTTATAGCAATTGCTAAATGAGTTGGGTTTGTAATAATAACTGTTGCATCCTTAACTGATTCCATCATTCTTCTAGATGCCATTTCTCTTTGTCTTTGTTTTATTTTACCCTTTATTTTAGGGTCACCTTCCATTTGCTTATATTCGTCCTTAATTTCTTGCTTTGTCATTCTCATATCCTTTTTGAAGAATTTATATTGAATGAAATAATCAGCTGCTCCAAGTATTATCATTACAATAGATACTTTAACGAAAATTCCAGATACCACACCTAGCATTTGCTTCCCAAGGGAAGGCATATAAATATTAGATAATTGAAGCAAATCCTTATAATTGGTAAGAACATAATCATAACCTATATAACTTAAAACTGAAACTATAGCTAAATTTTTAACTAAATCAGCAAGACTTTTTTTAGAAAACATATTCTTAAAACCTGAAATTGGATTTAATTTTCCAAGGGAAGGTTTTATTGTTTCACCAGTTATTAAAAACCTAGTTTGCATTAGCCCACCAAAAACTCCAGCAATCATAATTGGAATTGCTATAGGGAGAATACAAAGTGCAGCTTTTAAAATTAAATTTAACATAATTTCCTTAGATGATATTTCTGTAAGGTCTTGCAATATACCACTCTGTAACATATATTGCAAATAGGCCGTCAAGGTACTTGCAACACTTCCCATAAATGCCATTAATGCCATGGTACATGCAACCATACCAAGGGCTAAAGTTACATCCTTACTTCTTGGAAATTGTCCCTTCTTTCTTGCATCAGATAATTTTTTAGGCGTAGCTTCTTCTGTTTTATCATCATTTGCAAAAATCATAACCATGGGGACTGCCAGAAATCCCTTAATAATATCCTCAAATACTGTTGGAATACTATTAAATGTATATATTAAAATTTTAAAGAATATTGGCATGAAAACTACAAAGGTTATTAATCCAACTACTATTTTAACAGGCATTCCCAGTATCATTACATTTATTTGTGGAACCACCCTAGATATTAATGACATACAAACATCTGTAATTAATATAATAAATACCAATGGTATTGCAATTCTAACACCAATTAAAAAATATTTTGAAAATGCTTCTAATATGATTTCAAAAGAATTTGCTAAATTTATCCCCTGTCCAATAGGTAAAATATTGAAACTTTCCATTAAACATTTTATAAGTACATGATGTCCATCAACTACAAAGAAAATTACTGTGGCAATCATATATGACAAATTAGCCATTATAGTTGAATTAGTGTGACTTGTTGGATCTACAACATTTAGCATACTTAAACCAACCTGCATATCCATATATGCTCCTGCCATCCTAACAACTTCAAATACCAAATTTACAATAAACCCAAGAACTGCTCCACATAGGGCCTCATTTATCACGTAGAATGCAAGCATATAATTACCGTTTATGTCAAGAAGACTATTATAGTCTAGTGCTGAAACTACCGAGTATGCAAGTATTATCCCAAGAACTCCCTTCATTATAGCCGGTGTACCTGACGGGAAAAATATTTTACATACTAAAAAGAATGCTGTAATTCTTATAAAAACAAAAAATATTGCTAGAAAATAGGCTGTATCTAACACTTAAATGCCCCCTAAGTTGATATTTTAATAATTAAATCAAAAATTCTCTCTGTAAAGGAGCTTATAGTATGTAGCATCCAATTTCCACACATTATTCCTACTAAAGCTACACAAATTAGCTTTGGCACAAATGTTAATGTTTGCTCCTGAATTTGGGTTGGTGCTTGCAAAATACTAATAAGTAGACCTACAACTATTGCTGGAATTATTAT
>CAMNZV010000323.1 GCA_946575275.1 uncultured Clostridium sp.
AATTAGAAAATATTATTAATATTTATTTATAATATGACATACTGTTTGCATATTTCCTTTATTATAATTAAAATATCAAATAAATGGAGGTAATTAAAATGAAGTATGAAATTGTTAATCTTAAAGAAAAAACTATTGTGGGAATAAGTGCACAAACAAGTAATGAAGATCCCAGTATGGAAGAAAAGATTGGTAAGCTTTGGTATAATCTATATGAAGGTGGAGTTAATTCTAAGATTAAGAATAAAACAAATCAATATGCAATTGGACTATATTCAGATTATTCAGAAAATGGTTATACTGTAACTGTGGGAAATGAAGTATTTAAATTAGATAATGAAGAATTAAAAAATAAAATAATACCATCTGGCAAATATGCTAAATTTTCAATAAAGGGTCATATGCAAGTTGCAGTAGCAAAAGCCTGGCAAGAAATATGGAATATGGATTTAGATAGAAGCTATACAGGTGATTTTGAAGAATATTTAGATAGTAATATTGAAAATTGTAGTATTGATATATATGTTGCACTAAACTAATATTAAAAAAATCTCTTTGGCACTTTTTGCCTAAGAGATTTTTTGAAAATCACACCTATAAATTACTACCATTCCAACCCCAATTATCTACCTCTTCAAATTTCACATATATCATTTTTTTTGGAATATTTAATTTCTCATTATATAAATTACATATATCATAAGTAACTTCGTTTAAGAAATCCTCTCCCACACTTCCAAATAATTTAACTTCTACAAAGGCACCATAATCTAATTTCTCTCCTCTAAAATATAAAGGATAATTATCATTAAAGCCTATCATTAAGAAATTTTCAGATTTACCTGGAATTTTATTAATAATTTTTCCAAGTTCACTTTTAAGAGAATCTTTATCCTCATCAGAAAGCTTAAGGGTTACCTTTGAATCAATAAATGGCATAAAATCACCTTCTAATAAATTCCTTACTATAGTATATTGTTTAGTTAAAAAATATGTGAAAAAATGATATAATAAATAAAAGTGGAGGAGATTATGGGGAATGAATTTAAATTAATATCAAAAAGCATTATAAAAGTATATGGTGAAGAAATTTATAATTGGGCTTTATCAACCTGTAAATTTGGAAATAATGAAGAAGAAAACATTAAAGAGCTATACAATCAAATTACAAATATGTGTGGAAAAGAGGCATTAAAAAAAATATTAAAAGTTAGAGGTGCTTTAGATGTTTCAATTGACTTACTTGTAAAACTACGTGATTTACAAGTAAGTAGTACAGATTTACATAGCTTTATTAATAAAATAAATGAAGCAAATATTTTAAATTCTAATATTGAAGTTTTTGATGATTATTTAATGGTAAAAAATAATAAAGAATTATCTGAAATAAACTTAGATTTTCAAATGGGATATTTAGAAAGAATCTTTGAATATATATTTCAGCATGAAATATATATTCATTTAGAAAACCACAACAACTTAAAAATCCAGCTAAACACTAATTAATCATTGAAGTAAAGTATGTTAAAGGTGTATAATAAAAAATATAATTATAAGATTTAATAGGAGATGTTATTATGGAGAATACAGAAAATATAAACTGGGGAGAGCTTGGATTTAGTTACATAAAAACAGATTTTCGTTATCAATCATATTATAAAGATGGAAAATGGGATGACGGAATAATGTCAAAGGACAATATGTTACGTGTAAGTGAAGCATCTACAGCCTTCCATTATGGACAGGAATGTTTTGAAGGGTTAAAGGCATATAGAACAAAAGAGGGGAAAATCCAATTATTTAGAGTAGATAAAAATGCTAGTCGACTGAATTCTTCTTGTAGAAAATTATTAATGCCAGAATTTCCAGAAGAAAGATTCATAGAAGCATGTAAAGAAGTTGTTAAAGCAAATGAAAGATTTATACCACCATATGGAACAGGTGGTTCTTTATACCTTAGACCATTTATGATTGGAACAGGAGATAATATTGGGGTAGGACCTGCACCTGAATACTTATTTAGTATTTTCTGTGTTCCAGTTGGAGCATATTTTAAAGGTGGAATGGCACCTGTAAACTTTAAAATAGCAGATTGTGATAGAGCGGCACCATATGGAACTGGTGGAGAAAAAGTTGGTGGTAACTATGCAGCATCAATACAGGCTCATGAACTTGCAAAGGCTGAAGGTTATGCAGATTGTATATATTTAGACCCAATAACTCATACTAAAATAGAAGAAGTTGGATCTGCAAACTTCTTTGGAATAACTAAGGATAATAAATTTATAACTCCATTATCACCATCAATATTACCAAGCATAACAAAATATTCATTATTAGAGCTTGCTAGAGATTATCTAAAGATGGAGGTAATTGAAGGAGATGTATTTATAGATAAGTTAGATATATTTGCAGAAGCTGGAGCATGTGGAACAGCAGCTGTAATTTCTCCAATTGGGGGAATCAAATATAAAGACAAACTTCATGTATTTTATAGTGAAACAGAAGTTGGACCTGTAACTAAAAAGCTTTATGACCTATTAACATCAATTCA
>CAMNZV010000324.1 GCA_946575275.1 uncultured Clostridium sp.
ACATCATATTTTAAAAGTGCAGTTGCATCACAAGTTAATAACGAAATAGAATTTAAGGAAGGTAATTATTATCAATTTGCATTTGATGAATTGATAAATGGGCAAATTGATAAAGAGATTTTTGTAAAGTTGTCTAAAGTATCTTCAGAAAATAAAGAAAAAGATAGCATTAATGTGATAATTGTTGCAAAGACAATAAAAACAATTTTTGATTCTCAAGAAAAGAAGAATAGTAACTTTGAAGATTTGACAGGGGTATACTATATTCCTTCTATATTAAAAAAGGATGGTAGCCTTCATTATGATGAGGGAAAGTTTCCCTGGATACCTAGAGAATTTCTTCAACCTATGATTGAACCTATATTATCAATGGGAAATTATAAAGATTATGACAACTATATGAGTGAAAGTATAGGGAGAATTCATAAAATAGAAAGCTGGCAAGATTACATAAATTTTGCTAAGGATATATATGAAAATGTTACTAAAGCAAAATTTTCGGAGTGTAATCTATTAGATACTGAACTAGATAAACATATTTATATTTTAAAAGATGATACTATAAATGCTACAACATCAATACTAAAATTGTATGACAATATAATTGACGAATGTAAAGAGTCTAAGCTTTATGAGAATTTTATAAGTTTAGATTTTAATAAAGTATCACCATTGATACCAAATGAACTATTGGAAATGAACAAACACTGTGGACAGATGGGAGGAGAATACACATTATCACCTTCACAAAGAGAATGTATTAATCATTTTACAAATATGACCAATGGTGAAATATTAGCAGTAAATGGACCACCAGGTACAGGTAAGACAACCTTGCTTCAATCCATAGTTGCTAATATGTATGTAGAAAGAGCATTAAAAAAGGAAAAGCCACCGATTATAGTAGCGTCGTCTACAAATAATCAAGCTGTTACTAATATAATAGAGTCCTTTGGTAAAATAAATGTTTTAGGATATGAAAATCTTGAAGAAAGATGGATTGAAGGTGTAAATAGTTTTGCTGTATATTTTCCATCAGCTAAAAGTGAGAAGAACGCAAATGCTAAAGGATATCATTATACTAATTTAAAAGGTGAGAATTTTATTTCAGATATTGAAAGTGAAGAAAATATACTAAAATCTAAAGAAAAGTTTCTGAAAAATTGCAACAAATACTTTAGTGATAATATTTCAGACTTAGGTGTATGTGAAGAAAAAATACATACATTATTATGTAGAATTGATTTAATTAGAAAAAATCTTTTAGGGTTAGTTAATAAGCTTAAATCATATGATCTTAATGATAGAACTATAGAAGAGCATTTAGTATTTCTAAAGGATGAAATAAATGATTTAGAATGTAAGATATCTTCAGATCTTTTACGAGTTGAAGCTTGGAGAAAGCATTTTAAGGAAATGCCGCTGTTGTATAAATTATTAAAATTTCTTAAAAGCTATAGGACAAAGATAGAAATAAGAAATAGAATGTTTATTGAAAGTGAAGAAACCTTTTTAGATGAATATATGAGCTTAGATAAAATTGAGGAAAAATATAGCTATATAATTAAGGAATTAAAAATTAAGCTTGGAGAACTACAAAGAGTATATAAAGAAATAGAACATATAAAGGTTCAGTATGATGACAATTTAAGAATATTGAATGAACTAAATATTGATATATTTAAAGGAGAAAAGCAAAAGTTTCCTATTAAATTAGATAAAATAAATGAAATAATGGATAAAACCCTTAGATACATTGAGTTTTGGTTAGCAGTTCATTACTATGAATGTAGATGGACTAAAGGAGAAGATAGTTTAACTGAAAAACAAAAGGGAAAAACATTTGAAAATGTTTTGTATAAGCTATATAACAGATTGAGTATGGTTACCCCTTGTTATGTAATGACTTTTTATCAACTTCCAAAGAATTTTTTAGCATATGAAAATAGTAAGAATTTTTATCTTTATAATTACATAGATTTATTAATTGTAGATGAAGCTGGACAAGTTTCTCCTGAAATAGCAGCATGTTCTTTTTCATTAGCTAAAAAGGCTATAGTTGTAGGTGATATATATCAAATAGAGCCTGTGTGGAGCGTTAGTAATGCTTTAGATAAATCTTTAGCTATAGAAAAAGGAATAATAAAAAGTAAAGAAGAATTTGAAAAACTTTCTGAGTTAGGTATGAATGCTTCAAATTCAAGTGTAATGAAAGTAGCTTCAAAAAGTTGTAAATATATGAAATTTGAAAATAGAGGATTATTTTTAAGTGAACATAGAAGATGCTATGATGAAATTATTTCTTATTGTAATGATTTAGTATATAAAAGAAAACTTGAACCTATGCGTGGAAAAGGTGTCAATGATAAGGGATATAAGTTAACTAAACTACCACAGATAGGGTATAAACAAATTGAAACCGGATATTCAAGCAAAAAGGGAAGTAGTAGATATAATAAAGAAGAAGCAATTGAAATAGCAAACTGGATTAATGAAAATTTTGATATGATTAAAGATGCATATCCAGAAGAAAATATAAAAAATCTATTAG
>CAMNZV010000325.1 GCA_946575275.1 uncultured Clostridium sp.
TAAATTATATATATAATCCTTATCATTTTTTATATTATAAACTAAAGCTTTAATCCTATCATATTCTTCCTTTGAAATATCTATTTTAAAAATAACTACATTTACACATTCTGCCTTACCTAAGGTATACCTGTACAAATTTTCATTAACTAAATGGGCATTTAAAACTGCATTATGTTGTGGTCTTGCAAAAGCGTATAGTTCTTTCATTTCAGCATCAAAGGAAATAGCAGCATGGTTATATCTTGTATTTCCAAAACGTCTCACTACCTTAGCAAAATTTGTATGTGTTTGAGAAATCATTATATATATGCTTTTTTGTTTTTCTTCCATTTTTTATATTCCCCCATAAATGACTTTTAAACCATTATACTAGATAATTATAAATAATAAAAGAACTTAAGATATTATTTTTATCTTAAGCTCTTTTACATATGATAATAACAAAGTAAGTAGGAATAATTAATATATCTTTAATACTAATTGATGGATATATGCTATTGTGAACACCCGTAAAATCACAATTTAATATATACATTAAAGGTTTTACCAAACACACACCTTTGTATTTTTGATACCTTTATGAAACATTATCCAACTTATTATATTTTAAGGTACACTCCCTATAGTTCCCTTTTTCAATATTTTAATTAAATAAGTAACTGTTGATAAGTATAAAGATTTGTTGCGCCTACATATACCTTCAGTTTATCTATTTAGTCCTTATTTCTTTCTTACTCCTACCACTACATTAATTAGTATTATCAAAATTCAAAATATTATACTTATTTTTAATATATTTATCTTAATTCTGCACCAAATTTAACTTCAAGTTGCTTTAGTATTTTATCATGAATCTTATTAACCTCTTCATCTCTTAAGGATTTTTTAGGATCTCTATAAACTATAGCATATGCCATACTTTTTTTACCTTCTTCAATTTGTGCACCTTTATATATGTCAAATAAAGATACCATTTCTACAAGATTTCCTCCAACTTTTTTAATTGTTTCTTCCAAATCTCCTGCAAGTATATCATCATTTACTAAAATTGATATATCTCTTGTTCCTGCAGGGAATTTTGCAATTGGTGTATATTTTTTAGTTGTATTTGCTGCTTCAAATAATAGATCTAAGTCAAGTTCTGCTACAAAGCATGCCATAGAAAGTCCATATTCCTCTTGAACCTCTGGATGAATTTCTCCAAATACACCTGCATCTTTTCCTCTTAATTGAAGCTTTGCAGTTTTTCCTGGGTGAAAGGTATTATTGTTTTGTTCTCTTAGATATTTTACTTTATTTATTCCTAATCTATTTAAAATATTTTCTATTATTCCCTTTAGATCTAGGAAATCACATTTACCATATAAACCAATAGTTAATATATTTCTTTCAATTGGTAACTTTTCACCTTCTTGATTTTTAATATATACCTTACCTATTTCAAATAATCTTGCATATTGGTTGCTTCTTGAATAGTTACGGCCTAAACATTCCATCATTGAAGGTAATGTTGTAGTTCTCATAACAGAATAATCTTCACCTAAAGGATTTTTAATTCTAATTACATTTCTTAATTCTGAATCCATTGGTATTTTAATTTTATCAAAAACCTTAGGTGAGGTAAAAGAATATGATATAGATTGATTTAATCCACTAGCAATTAATGCATCTATTAATACTTCTCTAAGTAAATAGTCCTTATGCTTATTTTCTCTAATTGGTGTTTCACTAAATACTGTTGTTGGAATTTTATCATATCCGTATATTCTAGCCACTTCTTCTGCTATATCTTCTTTAATATTAATATCTACTCTAAAAGTTGGTATTGTAATTATTAAATTATCATCCTTTATTTCTGTATTCATATCTAAGGAATCTAATGCTTTTTTCATATCTGTCTTTGAAATTTCTGTTCCTAAAAATTTGTTTATCCATAAAGATGAAACTTCTAAAGTCTTAACTTCTTTTTTATTTGGATAATTATCTATTGTTCCTTCTATTATTTCTCCTGCATTAATTTCACAAACTAAGGCACAGGCCCTATTTAAGGCTTCTAAAGCTAGATTTGGGTCAATATCCTTTTCAAATCTACTAGAACTTTCTGTTCTAAGTGCTAATGCCTTTGAATTAACTCTTATATTAGTTCCATCAAAGTTAGCACATTCAAAAATCACTTCAGTAGTATCCTCTTTTATTTCAGAATTTAAACCACCCATAATTCCAGCTAAGGCAATAGTTTTATCCCCATCCTTAATACATAGAAAATTTTCATTTATTTCTCTTTCTACTTCATCTAATGTAGTAAATTTTTCACCTTTTATTCCTTGCCCTATAACAATCTTGTTAGATTTTATTTCTCTTGCATCAAAGGCATGCATTGGTTCACCAATTTCAAGCATAACAAAGTTTGTAATATCAACTATGTTGTTAATAGGTCTTATGCCAGAATCCATTAATCTTTCTTGCATCCATGAAGGTGATGGAGCAACCTTTACATTTTTAATTTTTCTTGCCATATATCTATTACAAAGATTACTGTTTATTTCA
>CAMNZV010000326.1 GCA_946575275.1 uncultured Clostridium sp.
GCATCTTTTTTCACAAGTAATCCTACACCATCTTCAAAATATGAATCTGAAAAATTATAGCTTTGTTTTCTTTCTTCAGTTACAGTAAAGGTTGCAATAACACAATCTACCTCTCCATTATCAAGTAATGGCCCTCTAGTTTTTGCATTTACAGCCTGAGTTTCAATTTTTTCTTCACCAAATATTTTTTTAGAAATTGCTTTTGCTATATCAATTTCTAATCCTTCTACTTCATTTGTAGAAGTATTGGTATATCCAAATTTTGGAACATCTACCTTCACTCCAACTTTTAGAACGCCTTTTTCCTTTATTTTTTCTATCCCAATATCTGATCCTGAACCACATCCAGTTAAAAGTAGTATACTTGAAAGTAATCCAATTGCAATTAATCTTTTAAATTTCATATAAATACCTCCATTATATTATCTTACTATTTTGCTTAAAAAACTTTTTGTCCTTTCATTTTCTGGATTTACAAAGAAATGTTCTGGGTTTCCTTCTTCTAATATTTCTCCTTGATCCATAAAAATAACTCTATCGGCAACTTGCCTTGCAAATCCCATTTCGTGGGTTACAACTACCATGGTTATCTGTTCCTTTGACAAGCCTATCATAACATCTAATACTTCTTGAATCATTTCTGGGTCTAATGCTGAAGTAGGCTCATCAAACAGCATTATCTTAGGATGCATATTTAGAGCTCTTGCAATTGCAACCCTTTGTTGTTGCCCACCTGATAATTCCGGTGGATATGCCTTAGCCTTATGTTCTAATCCTACCTTTTCTAAATATTCTAAAGCGCTTTTTGTAGCCTCTTCCTTTGATATTTTTTGTATTTTTGTTGGTCCTATAATTAAATTATCTAATACTGTCATATGTGGATATAAGTTAAATCCTTGAAATACCATTGCAGTTTCTTGTCTAACTTTTTCAATAGGAGCCTTCCTTTTAGTTATCTCTATACCATCTACTAATATTTCCCCACTAGTTGGGTGTTCTAATAGATTTATACATCTAATTAATGTACTTTTACCTGATCCACTTGGACCTATAACTACAATTTTCTCGCCTTCTTTTACTGATAAATTAATATCTTTTAAGACATGAGCCTTACCAAAATATTTGTTTACATTTTTTAATTGAATCATTTTTTGTCCACCACCTAAATAATAAAAGTTGCACATAAATATGTACAACCCCATTGTTATAAACATTATTTACTTGAAAGTTATTTTCATTATAAATGATTGACTATTTTTTGTCAATGTTCAAGCCCTAATAACTTAAAGTAATTATTTACATTCACTATTTCGTTGTATCCTTTATTAATATTATTTTATTTTTCGTAAAAAATATACTTAATAAAAATAATAAAATACTAATTAAAATAACTCCTATACAGTATGGTATAATGCTTCCAATACCCAAACCCTTCTCTAAATTTTCAATTGACAAGGATATCCATCTTATAGGTATAGCGTTCCCAACTTTTTGTAGATTTTCACTCATAAATTTAAAATCCCAAAAGGCTCCACTTAACATAAATATTGGTACTGATACTATTGAAGATATAGTTGAAAAGGAACTTTTATGTTTAATTATTGATGATAACATAACATTAAAAGATATTGATAGTATTACCATTAAAAACCCTAGTATTAAAAGCATATATTTCTCTGAAAACCCAAATTCGAAGTTAAGTAAATTGCATATTATAAAATGTTCTATAACTGGTATTAGTGCTATTATAATAAAAACTATCATCATTGAGCCTAAATATTGTTTTTCATTTACCTTTCCCATTAGTATTCTATCCTTTGTACCCTGTTTTTCATCCTCCATTAAAAAGCCAGATGAAAATGTAGATATTATAAATATTAAATAAAATATCATTCCTATGTTACTATTTATTGTCCTTTTATTTTGTAAACTTGTAACATTAATCTCTGGTTTTGAATTATTATATGATTTTATAATTTCATTTATATTATTCTCATTTATATCAATATTATTACTAATTAAAGCCAATGATTTTACCTCATTATTTATAATAGTTTTCATTATTTCTATAATTTCACCTTTAGTAATAGCTTCAAATCTAATATTAGACTTTTCTCCCTTTGTAATTTTTTCACTAAAGTCATCTTCAATTACTATTAACATTTCATATTTGTGGAAGGTCAATTCTTCAACATACCCTTCATCTGAATCTTTTTTTATAATATTAAAGGATCCACTTTCCTTTAAGGTACTTATGATTTCATCACCTAATATGCCTTTATCATTATTTATAATAGCAACATTAGTTTTACCTGTTGACCCATACAGCATTGTAAAAAAGAATATTAACCCTATTGGCAATATTACAGCTGTAATTGTAGTTGATTTTCTTTTAAATAATATTTTGAAGATATTTTTTATTATATTAAGCATTATAAAACCCTCCTCTCCTTTTCCTTGTAATTAGAAATATACCACTAATTAAAAAGGATAATACAATTGGAAAAATCAATGCTATATAATAAGAATAGGA
>CAMNZV010000327.1 GCA_946575275.1 uncultured Clostridium sp.
AATAAAAGTGAATATTATGTTGCAATAATTATTAATGCTTATAGAAAAGCAATAGATTTATACTATAAGGATCCAGAAAACTATACATTGCCAAAGGTAATATTAAATGAAGTATATAAGGTAAGTCACAGAGAATACTATACTGGATTTTATTTTGACCTTCCTATGGAAAAGGGGATAAATTACAAAACTAATGATCATATCCATGAATATAGTGTTAGTGCAATTGTTTTAGATTATAATATGGAAACTAAAATTGCAACTGTAAAGCAAAGGAATAAGTTTTCATTAAATGATGAAGTAGAAATACTTTCTCCAATATCATTTAATAAGAAATTTAAAATAGAGGAATTATATGATGAAGAAGACAATAAAATAGAAACAGCAAATCATCCGGGAATGATTTGCAAAATTAAGGTTCCTTATAAAGTAATGGAAAATAGCTTTTTAAGAAAAGAAAATAAATAATAGTACATATAATTGAAATATTAATATTAAAGGACCTCCTATGAAAAATAGGGGGTGTTTAGTTTTATGTCTAAATGTATACATGCCAAGAAGTAGACCTATGCTGCCACCAAGAAAAGCTAGTCCTATTAATGTGATTTCTCTTATTCTCCATTTATGGTGAATGGCTTTTTGCTTATCTATATATGTAAGAATGAACAAAATAATATTTATTGATAAAAAATATATTATAATATAATTAGTCATAGTAATCCTTCTTTCAAATAAATAATATTATATCATATTTTCTTTAGTGTTATAGCTTGAATATTGACTTTAAATAAAATTAGTTGTAAACTTTGAACAAATGGACAACACATGATAAATGGAGGGGCAAAATGAGTCTAATAGATGGAAATGTTGGAGATGTTTTTTTTGTAATAAATATTGATATAAAAGAAAAAGTTAAAAAAAGATTAGAAGTTCTTGGGCTTACAGAAGGTACTAAGGTTATGATATTAAACAATAAAAAAAGTGGTTCAACAATTATTAAGGTGAGGGGAACCAGATATGCAATAGGTAAAGAAATTGCATTTGCAATAAAGGTTAGGAGGGATTTTCAAAGTGATGAAGGAAACAATTAACGTAGCATTTATTGGAAATCCCAATTGTGGAAAAACAACATTGTTTAATGCCTATACAGGAGCAAAATTAAAGGTTGCTAATTGGCCAGGAGTTACAGTAGAAAAGAAGGAAGGGGCAATGAAATACCATGAAAACAATTTTAAATTGGTAGATTTGCCAGGAATATATGGATTAACATCATATACTATGGAAGAAAAATTATCAAGGCAATATATATTAGAAGATGAAGTTGATATAGTTGTTGATATTGCAGATGCTTCAAGTTTAGAAAAGAATTTATATTTAACCCTTCAATTAATAGAGCTTGGAAAACCAGTTGTTTTAGCATTGAATATGATGGATATAGTGGAAGAAAGAGGAATGGATATAGATTTACATAGGTTGCCAGAAATGCTTGGAATACCGGTAATACCAGTATCCGCAAGAAAAAAAAGAGGGTTAGACATATTAATTCATGCAGTAGCACATCATAGTATAGAAAATAGAGAAAATACTTTAAAACAACATAAAATAAATAATAAAGAGAAATTAAGTCATAAACATGATCATCATAACCAATTCGTAATGGTATATAGTGATGAAATTGAAGATAAAATTGATATAATCTCAGAAATGTTAGTAGAAGATTATCCTGAAATTGAAAATGTTAGGTGGCATGCTATAAAAATTCTTGAAAGGGATGAAGAGGTTAGTTTAAAATATCCAATGGATTTTTCAAAGGTAGTTAAAAAAAGTTATGAATCCCAAATAGTAAATGAAAAATACGATTTTATTCAAGAAATTATTACAGAATGTGTTGTAAATAAAAGCGAAAAGTCAGAGAAAACTGATAAAATTGACAAAATACTAACTAATAGATATTTAGGCATTCCAATATTTTTAGCAATTATGGCACTAGTATTCTTTTTAACATTTACAGTAGGGGATTTTTTAAAAGGTGGTTTTGAAGTAGGTCTTGATTGGTTTACTAATGTAGTAGCTAATTTATTAAATAATTTAAATATTAATGAAACTATTTCATCACTAATATTAGATGGTATTATTGCAGGTGTAGGTGGAATATTAACCTTTCTACCCAATATATTTATTTTGTTTTTAGCTCTTGCCTTTTTAGAAGATAGTGGATATATGTCAAGAGTTGCTTATATTATGGATGGATTAATGGGAAAGATAGGTTTGTCAGGTAGAGCATTTATTCCCTTATTATTAGGATTTGGATGCACAGTTCCAGCTGTTATGGCTTCAAGAACCTTAGAAGATAAAAGGGACAGATTAAAAACTATTTTAATAACACCATTTATGTCTTGTAGTGCAAGGCTTCCTATATATGTGTTGTTTTCACAAATGTTTTTTGGAAACTATGCTATGATAGTATCCTATTCAATGTATATAATAGGACTAGTTGTTGCAATTGTAGTTGCACTTATAAT